>DATGVV010000437.1:0-4214 GCA_035299885.1 Chloroflexota bacterium
AGTCGAGGGCCATCTGCTTGGTGAGCAGGATGACGCCCGCTTTGGAGGCGCAGTAGCCGGGGTAGCCGGGGGAGGCCAGCAGGCCGAAGGTTGAGGCGGTGTTGATGATGTTGCCGCTGCCCTGCGCCAGGAAGTGCGGCAGCGCCGCCTTCGAGCCGAGGAAGACGCTTTTGAGGTTGGTGTCGATCACCAGGTCCCATTCGTCCTCGGACGTCTCGTGGACGGGCTTGCGGACGCTGGTGCCGGCATTGTTGAACAGGATGTCCAGCCGGCCGAAGCGCTCGAGGGCACTGGCCACCATGCGCTCGTTGTCGGCGCCCTGGCGCACGTCCACCTGGCAGGCTTCGGCTTTGCCGCCGGCTTCGCGGATCGTGCCGGCGGTGCGCTCGGCGTCGGCGCCGATCAGGTCGGCGCACAGCACGCTGGCGCCCTCGGACGCGAACAGCAGCGCGCTGGCCTCGCCGATGCCGTTACCGGCCCCGGTGACGATGGCGACCTTATTGGCGAGCCTCATGGCCGCCACTATATACTCAGCCGCGCCATGCCAGTCATTGACGCCGACACCCACGTCGATGAGACCGAGGACACCTGGGAGTACCTCCAGCCCGACGAGAAGCAGTTCAAGCCCGAAACGCAGACGCCGGCCAACCCCGATCCTTCTCGCCCGCCGACCCGCTACTGGCTGATCGAGGGCAAGCGGCAGCTGCGCTTCATCCGCGACGACGCGACCACGGGCACGACGGTCGAGACCCGCGAGCTGCACGACGTCGAGGCTCGGCTGCGCCACATGGACGAGCTCGAGACGGACGTCCAGGTGATCTACCCGACGCTGTTCCTGGTGGAGTTCACGCAGAGCGCGGAGGTGGAGCTGGCGCTGCGGCGCAGCTACAACCGCTGGCTGGCCGAGCGCTGCGCCCAGTCCGGCGGCCGGCTGCGTTGGATCTGCCTCCCGCCGGCCATGAGCATGGACAAGGCCCTCGAGGAGCTGCGCTGGGCCAAGGACCACGGCGCCTGCGGCATCGCCAAGAAGGGCGATCGCGAGGCCGGTAAGTGGCTCAACGACGAGTACTTCTTCCCGCTCTACGAGGAGGCGCAGAAGCTCGACATGCCGCTGTGCTTCCACTTGGGATCGGGCACGCCCGACTTCTCGCCGGCGAGGGAGTTCTCGTCCAGCCGCTACTTGCGGACGCGGATGCCGGTGCTGCACGCCTTCCATTCGCTGCTGGTGCACAACGTGCCGGCGCAGTTCCCGAGGCTGCGCTTCGGCTTCGTGGAGACAGGCTCGTCCTGGGTGCCGGCGGTGCTGTACGACGTTCAGCGCACGCTGCGGCACGCCAAGGCGGCCGCGGGCTCGTCGCCGCTGAGCGTGGCCACGACGGCCGATGAGCTGGCAACGGATGCGGTGCGCCGCAACCGGCTGTACATCACCTGCCACGCCGACGAAGACCTGCCGTACATCATGCGTTTCACCGGCGAGGACAACCTGATCATGGGCTCCGATTACACGCACAGCGATCCGGGTCAGGAGTGGAACTTCCAGCGCTCCCTCCAAACGCGGGCCGATCGCGGCGAGATCTCGCACGCGGCGGTGCGCAAGATCACCTATGACAACGCCAAGAGGTTCTATGGGCTGTAGCTATTCCCTCTCCCGCCGCAACGGGAGAGGGCTAGGGTGAGGGAACCCTCACCTAACCTCTCCCACTGCGGTAGGAGAGGAACAGGGACATGCCAGGGCCACTGAGCGGCGTGCGAGCCGTTGAGCTTGCCAGCTACATCACCGGCCCGTTCGCCTGCCAGATGTTGGCGGACCTGGGGGCGGAGGTGATCAAGATCGAGCCGCCGGGCGAGGGCGAGCCGTTTCGGGCGGGCGGCTACAGCAGCCAGTTCATCGGCCACAACCATGGCAAGCGCAGCCTGGCGCTGGACCTGAAAGCGCCGGGCGCACTCGAGGTGTTCGAGCGGCTGGTGAGCACCGCGGACGTACTGCTGGAGAACTTCCGGCCGGGCGTGGCCGACCGGCTGGGCGCGGGCTACGAGCGCGTTCGCGAGCTGAACCCGCGCATCATCTACTGCTCCATCTCGGGCTTTGGCGAGAGCGGCCCCTACGTCGACCGGCCCAGCTACAACGAGATCGGCCACGCCCTCAGCGGGTTGTGGAGCCAGACCGTTCGCGGGGATGACCTGAGGCCGCCGGGTCCGGCCTTTTCGGACCCGCTGACTGGCGTGTTCGCCCTGCACGCCATCCTGGCCGCGCTGTACGTTCGCGAACGGACCGGCCAGGGGCAGCGCGTGACCACCAGCATGCTGGAGGCGACGATGGGCTTCCTGGCCGAGCCCTATTCGAGCTATTTCGGGCGCGGCAATGTCGTTTCCAAGCGGCCCGAATACTCGCAGGCGTACGGCTTCTGGTGTGGCGACGGACAGGCGCTGGGCATCCACCTGTCCACGCCACCCAAGTTCTGGCAGGCGCTGGTCCGGACGCTTGGCCGCGAGGACCTGATCGCGGACCCACGCTTTGCGACGGTGCCCTTGCGGATCGAGAATTACGACGCCATCCAGGCCGAGCTTGCGCCGATGTTCGCCACCAGGGCGCGAGACGAGTGGCTGGAGCTGCTGCACGCCGCCGACGTGCCCTGCGCGCCGATCTACACCGTCGAGCAGGCGCTGGCCGATCCGCAGGTGCGGCATCTCGGCATCGAGCAGATGGTGGAGCACCCGACGCAGGGCACCGTCCGCTGGCTGCGGTTCCCGGCTCATTTTTCGGCGACTCCGCTGCAAAGGCCTTTGCCGCCGCCTACCCTCGGGGAGCACACCGAGGAGATCCTGGGCGAGCTGGGTTTCAGCCCGGCGGACGTGGAGCGGCTGCGCTCCGGGGGCGCCGTGTAGGATCGGGAGCCATGTACAAGAACGTGAAAGTCCTGGACGTGCATGGGCACGTCAGCACACCGCCCGAGTACTTCGCCCACGCCGCCTTCCTCATGGCCGCCAACGGCGGCGACCGCAAGCTGCAGATCCCCAAGGAGCGGCTCGAGGAGGCCCAGCAGCGGCATCTCAAGGAGCTGGACGAGCACAGCGTTGACGTCCAGCTGATCGGACCCAGGCCGTTCGCCAATTTCATGTGGCAGCGGCCGCACGTGCAAGCGGCCTGGTGCCGGGCCACCAACGACACCATCCACCAGGCCTGCCAGCTCCATCCCGACCGTCTGCTGGGCATGGCTCAGCTGCCGCAGAACGCAGAGATCGAGACCAGCAACTGCGTGCCCGAGCTCGAGCGCTGCGTGAAAGAGTACGGCTTCGTCGGCGCCTACATCAACCCCGACCCGGACGGCCAGCGGACCGCGCCCGGCCTGAACGACCCCTACTGGTATCCGATCTATGAGAAGGCTCAGCAGCTGAACGTGCCGGTCATGATCCACCCCGCCGGCAGCCGCGACACGCGCATCGAGGTGCTCAACGCCAACTATCAGGTCAACAACGTGGTCGAGGAGTACATCGCCACCCAGCTCTTCAGCCGGACCGACGTCTTCGATAGGTTCCCCACCCTCAAGGTCATCATCTGCCACTGCGGCGGCTCGCTGGACCGCTGGATCAAGACCGACCCGCACATGGGCCAGTGCGACACCAGCAAGAACCTGTTCTTCGACACCTGCGCGCACGACGTGTCCTTCCTGCGGGCAGCCTTCGAGCAGCGGGGTGTGAGCCAGATGCTGTTCGGCACCGAGGTGCCGGGATCAGGCGGCGCGCCGCGACCCGAGACCGGCCGCCCGGCGGATGACCTGGTGCCGGTTATCGACAAGCTCGAGACCCTGTCGGAGCAGGACAAGATCAAGGTCTTCCACGACAACCCCAAGCGGGTGTTCCCGAAGATGGGGCAGGTCTAGGCCATGGCTGGCGCACTAGACGGCCGCGTAGCCGTCATCACCGGCTCGGCCAAGGGCATCGGCCGCATGGTGGCCAGGAGTTTCGCGAGGCAAGGCGCCAAGGTAGTGCTGGCCGACGTGGATGAGGCTCGGCTGAAGGACACTGCCGGCGAGATCGGCGCCGCGGCGCTGGCCGTGCCCACGGACGTACGTTCAGAGGACCAGGTGCGAGCGCTGGTGGCCCGCGCGGCCGAGCACTTCGGCGGCATCGACGTGCTGGTGAACGACGCCGGCATCGTGCCGCATTTCCAGTGGGGCGTGCCCAAGTGGCCGCGCATCCGCGACATGGAGCAG
>DATGVV010000438.1:0-4194 GCA_035299885.1 Chloroflexota bacterium
AGCTGCGCCATCACCCCCAGGATCCGGCGCCGAGCCTGGTCGACCGCCGATGACAGCCGGCCCGAGAGCTGGTTGACGGCCAATCGCAGACTGGCCTCGGACCGCGCCTGGATCACGTCGGCCACCGCCTCGGCCTGCGCCAGGTCCAGCCGGCCATTCACGAACGCGCGCAGCGTGAACTCGCCGGGGTTGGCCAGCCGGGCGCCGTGGCCGATAGCCAGCCGTAGGATGCGCTCCAGCGGCGCCGGCCCACCGTGTCCGTGGATCTCGACCACGTCCTCGGCCGTGTAGCTGCGCGGGCCCTTCATGTACGCCACCAGTACCTCGTCCACGACCTCGCCCGCGTCTATCACGTGCCCGTGGTACAGGCGGTGGCTCTCAAACGCGCACTCGCGGGAGCTCGCCCGAAACATCCGCTTACCGATGGTCAGAGCCTGAGGCCCGCTCAGCCGGACGACACCAATCCCAGCCTCTCCGGCGGCCGTGGCAATGGCCACAATGGTGTCGTCGTACACGACTGCCATTATGACTTTCCCTCTCCGTCTGGGAGAGAGCTAGGGTGAGGGTGTCAGCGTCCCATCACGGACGACGTACGACGCCGCGGCTGCCATCTCCGGCGCCTTCGTTGCCGTCAACAGCACCTGCTCGTGCGACTGGATAACCTCGCGCAGCGCGCCACGCCGTGCCTCGTCCAGCTCCGACAGCACGTCGTCGAGCAGCAGCACCGGGTTCTCGCCGGTATGCTCGCGGATCAGCGCCAGCTCGGCCAGCTTGAGCGCCAGCGCCACTGTTCGCTGCTGCCCGCGCGAGCCGAACTTGTCCACCGGCTTGTCATCGAGGCTGAGCAGCAAGTCGTCGCGATGCGGTCCAACCACCGTGACGCCCTGGGACATCTCGCGGTCGGCCTCCACCGCCAGCCACTGCCGAAACTCAGCTTGAATCTCCTCCGTGGAGGCACAGGCCAGCCGCTCCCCGCCGCCGCCCGTTCGGAACAGCTTGCTCTCGTAGGCCAGCCGCAGCTCGCCGCCGTCGGGCGCCAGCTCGCGGTGCTGGTGCGCCGCCAGCGTCGACAGCTGCTGCAAGCAGCGCGCCCGCCGCGCCGAGATGAGGCTGCCCGCTTCCACCAGCTGCGCATCCCAGTACACCAGCTCGTCGGGATGGACCTCCCGCTCGCGGAACAGCTTGAGCAGCTGGTTGCGCTGCTGCAGCACCCGGTTGTACACCGCCAGCGTGCGGAAGTAGTTCCGGTCCGTTTGCGACAGCGCGCCGTCTACATAGGCGCGCCGGTTCGAAGGCGAGCCCGTCACCAGGTCCAGCTGCTCCGGCCCGAATAGGACTGACGTCAGCCGCCCCACGAAGTCGGCCAGGCGCTTGCCCGCGCCGTTCACCAACGCACGCTTGGCAGCCACGCCGGGCATGTCGGCCACCACCACCTCGATCTCCGCATCGCCAACCAGCCCGCTCACCCGCGCCAACCGCTCGCCGTCAGGAGCCCCCCAACGGATCACCTCCTTGTCGGACAGCGCGCGATACGACGATCCGCTGGATAGCAGGTAAATGGCCTCGACCACGTTCGTCTTGCCCTGGGCGTTCTGGCCGTGCAGCACCGTCAACCCGGGCTGCAGCGGCAGGTCGAGCGATGCGTAGTTCCGAAAGTTCACGATTTGGAGACGGGAGAGGTACACCGGCCTCCAAGCGTACCGTCGTTTACCCTGCCTTAAATGGCCAAACAAACTTTCGCCGTCACCTATCGTTTCGTACCTAACATCCAGGAGCGCCGAGAGCCACATCGCCCAGCCCACTTCGAGTACCTGAGGCAAGCGCTGGAGGCAGGCCATCTGGTACTTGCCGGACCGCTCGAGGACCCCTACGACGGAGGCTTGCTGCTGATGGAGTTCGACGATCGCGGCCAGGCCATGACCTGGGTGTCCGGCGATCCGTACGTCAAAGCTGGCCTGGTGAATGAGCTCAGCGTGCGCACGTACACCGTGCTCGTGTCGCGCTACTCGTAGGCTATCGTTGACCTCTATGACCTGGGTGTTCGATCCCAACCACAGCCAGGTGCTGTACGCCTGCCGTTATCTCGGCTTGAGCCTCATCACAGGCTCATTCCAGGACGTCAAAGCCGAGGTCGACGTTGAAAGCAGCAATCCCGGGCAGTGGTCCGTCTCAGCCGAAATCGACGCTGCCAGCGCCGTGAGCCCGGGCTATCCGCGCCGGGAGGAGGCGCTGCGCGGCGAAAACTTCCTCGATGCCGAGAAGTTCCCCACCGTCACCTTCCGCAGCACCCGCATCGAGCGCGACGGCGACAGGCTGCGCCTCACTGGCCAGCTCACCCTTCACGGCGTCACCCGCGACGTCACCCTGGTCGGTCACGACAACGGCGAGGCCATCGACCGCCGCGGTATCCGCCGACGCGGCTTCGATGCCGAGACCACCATCAACCGGCTCGACTTCGGCATCCACGAAGGCACCGCCGGCGTCGCCGAGGAGGTTCACATCTCGCTGGAAGTCCAGCTCGTCTGGGAGGAGTCTTAGCGGCTGGTTGCCATTGGCATGATGATGTGCACGCAGGCCGCTCCTTTCGACGTGCTCCACGAGCATGAGGCTGATCGAAAAATCGTCCACTTATCCTGTCGAAATCGCCGGCTTCTGCCCGCTCGGTAAGTGTAGAGTGGCGGCATGGCGACTGGCTTGGGCACTATCACCGTGCGGAATCAGGGAGACGGCAAAGAGTACGTAGTCTCTACCGCGAGATTCCCAACCCCACCTGGACTGGATTTGCAGACTGCAAGCTGCTGGGGCACGTCCGTCTTCCCGAAAGGGTTCTTGGGCAAACCTCGGCTGTTCCACCCTGTTCTCGTCAGCCATTACATCGCGGGCGGCGATGGCTGGGCCGAAGCCGTTCACGCGTACATTGCAGCGATAGTGGAAAAGGAACCGCGAACAGATTGGCCAACCGCGCTCGACCACATACAGGCGGCCAACGAAGACAACTTCCGATTCTTGGACGTAAAGTAGGCACGGCCGCCGTCCGGCTACTTATTGGGGCGAGGCTAGCTTGATCAGCGAAGTCCGAGAATGCTGGCCAGAGGAGGTGCGCTCTCACCTGCTGTACCTTCTCTACACGCCCGTTTGCCAATACGCCTGCTCGATCACGAGAGGTGGATATGGCCTTCGAAGGGCGGTCATCAACTCGATCAGCTACCTGGGTTCTTTGCCGACGATTTTTCAGAACCTTGGGACAGCCGACGCTTCAACAATCGTTGGGCACAGCCCATTCCTAGTGAAAGACGTAATGCCCGTCCTGCAAGGATCAAACCATCCGGATGACAGCGCTCTTCTGAGCATTCAGCAGTTCATGGCGATGGAGGCCGAGGGAACCCTTGACCTGATTGTGACGCTCCTGAAGAGCGACGCCGGTTACGTCATCCTGGACGGCAACAAGAGAGTGGTAGCGTTCTACGAACAACGAAAGCAGCAGAAGTCAGACGGCACCGCCTTGCCTGTTTTTGTAATCGCCGGGGTAGGTTAGCTCGACCGCAACTCCGGCTTGCACGGCCATTAACGAGGCCGGCACGGGCATGGACCAGGACAGGCACCCGCCGGGCGGTCCTATCGCAACCAATCGCCACGAATTGTGGGCGGGAGATCATAGGGGCTGCTTTAGCCGCCTCTTTCGGCGCGCCTTGGCGGCCAGCAGCTCGGCATACGGGATAAGCCGCTCCTCGGGGGAGCGGCCGCCCTCCAGGTAGTAGAAAGAATGACTCGACGGCGCGCGACCCACGCTTAGAATCTACGCCTAATGTCACGGGAGTACATTCGGGTTTATACGGAATCACCACGCGAAACCCTTTGGACTTACTGGCGCAGGTTTGAGGTCGCAGAGTCCGTGGGCGAGATAGCGCACTCTGCGAAGGCAAAGAACAATGCGGAGGCCATAGGCCATTGCGTACGCCAAGCTCGCGAGTATTTCAGTTCAGCCGGCAATGCCCAACCGCTCACTCGACCAGTTCTGCTTTATTACGGCATGGTGAGTCTGGCCAAGCTCATCCTGCTCATGGACTCCGAGAATCCACTAAGCATGGAAGAGATCGAGGATGCAGAAAGACACGGGCATGGACTGAGGCAGCACGATCCTCCGTCAAGTGGGGGTTCTTATCTCCTTGAAGAAGGGGAAATTGAGGTCACGGC
>DATGVV010000439.1:0-2032 GCA_035299885.1 Chloroflexota bacterium
CACGGTGGCGCTGGGCGGCACGGTGATGCTGAGCAACGCCGGCGTGTTGTCGGTGTCGGCGGGCGACGGGACCATCGTATCGACGGGCGGGCAGACGCCCTCGCTGACGGTGGGCACCATCAGCAACAGCAACATTACGGATAACACCATCAGTGCGGCCAAGATCACCAACACGGCGGCCGTGCTCTCCGGGGGCAACACCTTCACTGGCGGCAAGCAGGTGCTGCCGGCGTCAGCGCTGGGCTACGCGGCCCTGAACTTTCCCAGCAGTGCGAACGCGCCTTCGAGCCCAGTGACCGGTGACGTGTGGTACGCCAACGGGGAGATCCATCCGCAGTTCCGGGACAACGCGGGCTCGCCGGTTACCCACAGCCTGATGTTCACCGACGACACCATCCAGAACGCCCAACTGCAGAACAGCTCCATCAATCTCAGCTACGGCAGCGGCATCTCGGGCAGCTCGTCGGTAACTCTGGGCGGAACTCTCACCCTGAACAACACCGGCGTCCTGAGCAACGTTGCGGGCACGGGCATCTCCGTTAGCGGCGGTACTGGCAATGTGACCATCAGCAACACCGGCGTGCTGTCGGTGGCCGGCGATGGAGCAATCCTCACCTCCACTGGCGGCCAGAACCCAGTAGTTTCCGTAGCCAGCCAGAGCGCCAACAAGGTTCTTGCCGGACCGACCAGCGGTGGTCCTGGCGCAGCGACCTTCCGTGCGCTTGTGGCCGCCGACGTGCCTGACCTCGGCGCTTCCTATATCAAGAACGGCACCAGCCAGCAGAGCAGCGCCAACTTCAACATCGACGGCTCGGGAGTTCTGGGGGGCAGCCTGACGGCCAACAACGCGGTCGTCAACCAGGCGGCGGATGGCAACGATCTGCTCTTCGGCAAGCGCTTCACCGACAGCAGCCCGACCGGCAACCTGATGCGCTTCCGCGACGCGGGCAACACCACGAATCTTTGGGCAGTTGACGTAAGCGGCACTTTGACGGCCGGCAACGTTCCGGCAGCGCGGGTCAGTGGCACGCTGAGCAACAGCACCACCGGCAACGCGTCCACGGCTTCGGCGTTCGACCACGTGCCCACGCAGTGCAGTTCCGGTTTCGCTACGGGCATCACCGCCACCGGCGCAGCCAACTGCTCCACGAACGGTTCCACGCTCACGAGTCTGACTGCGGCCAACATCAGCGCAGGCACGGCGGGCATCAACATCACTGGCACGGCCTCGAACGTGACCGGGATTGTGGCTGTCGCGAACGGCGGCACCGGGCTGACGTCCGGAACTTCCGGCGGGATTCCGGGCTACACCGCCGCCGGCACCTTGACCTCTTCTGCTCTGCTGACCAACAACGCCTTCGTTCTGGGCGGCGGCGCAGGCGCAACGCCGAAGACCAGCACCAATTACACCACTAACGGTACCGGGGGAATGACCCTCGGAGTCGCCGCTACGGCTGCTGGCTCGCTGACGCTTGCTGGCTCAACCTCCGGGGGCCCGACCCTGACTTCGCAGGCCGTGGGCGGGACATTGAGCTTGCAGCTTCCCAGCACTGCGCCCACCGCAAACCAAGTGATGACCGCAACCGCGGTGGCGGGCAACAACGTCACCCTGGGCTTCACCACTCCCACTACCGGCACCGTGACCACCACGGGCTCGCCAGCCAGCGGAAACCTGACCAAGTTTTCAGGAGCAACCTCTGTCACCAATGGCGACCTGAGCGGAGACTGTACGACCTCGGGCACGCTGGCAATTACCTGCACCAAGACGAACGGCGTGTCGTTCGCCGCATCAGCCACGACCGACACAACCAGCGCCTCCAATATCAACAGCGGCACGCTTGCGATCGCCCGGATTGCGGACGCCAGCATCACCAACGCCAAGCTGGCCAACAGCTCGGTGACGGTGACGGCGGGGACGGGCCTGTCGGGCGGCGGCGCGGTCGCGCTGGGCGGCTCGGTCACCTTGAACAACGCCGGCGTGACCAGCCTGACTGGCACCGCGAACCAGGTTACCGTCAGCGCCAGCACCGGA
>DATGVV010000440.1:0-2894 GCA_035299885.1 Chloroflexota bacterium
GGATCGTCCAGATGTCGTACAGCAGGCCCAGGCGGGTCAAGCCGACCTCGCGCGTCTGCTGCTGCAGCAGGGGCGAGTGCAGGTACGCCTCGGCGATGTCCTCAGCCAGCGAGCCATGCTGCTCGTCGGCCTCTTCGTGAACGGTAAAGAAGCGCAAGCCTTCTTCCGACAGGTGGTAGTGCTCGCGCAGCCCCTCGGCCAGCGCAATTGTGGCCTCCGGGAATGTGCCCTCGGCGGCGATCTGGGCGGCCATGACCACAAACCAAGGGTATTTGTGGACGATCAGCTCCACGTAGTACAAGTGCGCGGCCGTGGCGGGGGTCATCTCCGCCGCATCGAGCTCCTCGCGGCTCAGGCCGAGGGCCTTGGCGAAGTCGATGAACAGGTCGATGTGGCCGGCGCTGCCGGTAGCCAGCCCCTCGGTCTCCTCCTCGACCACCTCGTACAGCTTGCGGGCGAAATGCGGGTCCGTGCAGGCCAGGTAGCGCTGCATGGAAATTTGCGGCACGATGTTCCGGAATTTGTAGTCCTGGCAAGCCCACGCTCGCAGGTGCTCCTGCGAGACGCGACCCTCGCGCACGCCGTGGACGAAGGGGTGCTTGGCTCGGACCTTGGGGTGAGCCGCGATCTCAGCCTCGAACTGCTCGACGAAATCGCGTGAGGTGAGGGTCGGGGATTCGACAGCCATGCGCTTGATTGTAGGCCTGAGCTGTGCTTCATACTCAGCCCATGCCTGATGTTCCCGGCCGTGGCCGGATGATTGAGACCCGCGGCTTGCGCCGCACCTTCAAGACGCGGCAGGGTGACGTGGAGGCCGTGGCCGGAGTGGACCTGCGCGTGGAGGTCGGCGAGGTTTTCGGCTTCTTGGGCCCCAACGGCGCCGGCAAGACGACCACCTTACGAATGCTGGCCACGTTGCTGCCGCCTACGGCCGGCGAAGCCACCGTGGCTGGCTGCGACCTGCGGCGGCAGCAACCTGGCGTCCGCGAGCGCATCGGCTACGTAGGCCAGGCCGGCGGCACCGATCCGGCCATCAGCGGCCGGCGCGAGCTGATCTTCCAGGCTCGTCTGTATGGGCTCAGCAAGCCTGAAGCGGAGCGGAGGTCGAAGCAGCTGCTGGAGATGCTGGAACTCGAGGCCGCCTCCGACCGGCCCATCAGCAGCTACTCCGGCGGCCAGAAACAGCGGCTGCACATCGCCATGGGCCTCATCCACGAGCCGGTGCTCCTGTTCCTCGACGAGCCCACGACCGGTCTCGATCCGCAGGCTCGCGCCCGCATCTGGGACGAGGTCCGACGCCTGCGCGATCGGGGCACAACCATCTTCCTCACCACGCATTACCTCGAGGAGGCGGACGCCCTGTGCGACCGGCTGGCCATCATCGACCACGGGCGCATCGTGGCTGAGGGCACGCCTGACGAGCTCAAGCGCCAGATCGCCGGCGATCTCGTCACCATCGGCATCGCACACGAGCGCGAGAAGGCTCTGCTGCTGCTCGAGGGCCAGCCTTTCGTGCGCGAGGCCAACGCAGACGACAGCGTGCTCCGGCTGCGCGTGGACCGCGGCGAGCAGGCCATGCCCGCTATCTTGCGCCTCCTTGACGGCGCCGGCATTGAGCTGCAGTCGCTGTCGCTCAGCCGCCCCAGCCTGGACGACGTCTTCCTGCGCCAGACCGGCCGATCGCTGCGCGAGGAGGCGGCATGAAGATCCTGCGCGATACCTGGCTCGTGTTCGAGCGCTACTTCGGCTTGCTGATCCGCAACCCGGCCTGGATCGTGATCGGCGTCGTCCAGCCGCTCCTGTATCTCATCCTTTTCGCGCCGCTCCTCAAATCCATCGCCAACACACCAGGCTTTCCGCCGGGTGGCCCTTACAACGTCTTCGTTCCCGGGCTGCTGATCCAGCTTGGGCTGTTCGGCGCGAGCGGCGTTGGCTTCTCGCTGATCGCCGAGGTCCGGTATGGCGTGCTGGAGCGCTTGCGCGTCACGCCGGTCAGCCGGCTGGCGCTGCTGCTCGGCCGCGCGATGCGGGACATCCTGACCATCCTGGTGCAAGCCACCATCCTCATCCTGCTGTCGCTGCCCTTCGGCCTGAGCATCAATCTTGTTGGCGTGCTGGTCATGCTTGCCTTGCTGGCGTTGATCGGGCTGCTGTTCGCTTCGACCTCGTATGCCGTGGCTCTGGCCGTTCGCAGCGAGGATGCCTACGCGCCAATCGTCTTCACCGCGGCGCTGCCGCTGCTCCTGCTGTCGGGCGTGCTGCTGCCGCTAAGTCTGGCGCCTGGCTGGCTGAAGGCGCTGGCCTCGGCTAATCCGCTGTCCTACGGGGTCGATGCGGCGCGAGCGATCTTCAACAATCGCCTGGCCGAGCGCAGCGTGACCGAGGGCGTGGTCATCATGGCCGTGCTGGCCATGATCGCCAGCCTCATCGCCGCCCGTTCCTTCGGCCGCTCGGTGGTCTAGGAAGTTAGAAAACCGAGCACGAGCTCGTTGAACCGCTCCGGCTGCTCGACGCATGACGCGTGCGATGCGCCGGGGATGAGCTCGAAGCGGGCATTTGGGACTGCGCTGGCGATGGCGCGACCGAGCTCCGGCGGGGTGGCGGGATCGGCCTCCCCGCGAATGACCAGCGTGGGCGCCTTGATCTGGCCGAGCCGTGCCCGCACGTCGAAGCGGGACAGCGCGCCGGCTGCCAGAGCGTAGCCCTCCGGATCGCCGGCGGTGAAGATGTCGCGGATGCGCTGCACCTCGTCGGGCTGGCGCTGGCGGAACTCGGGCGTGAACCAGCGCTCCATGGTGGCGCCGGCAAGGGCCTCCAGGCCTTGCGATCGCGCCGTCGCAGCGCGCTGCTGCCACAGCGTGACGCCTTCGCCCTCGTAATGGGACGTAGTATCG
>DATGVV010000441.1:0-1704 GCA_035299885.1 Chloroflexota bacterium
GGCTGGCAATCTGGCGGCTGGTGGTGATGCCCTCCAGCTTGGGTCGCAGCAGCGCCATGGGATGGAGACTAGGCGAGAGGCCCATCAGCTCGTAGTCGGCCCGCAACCGGTCCCATTGGCTGAGTGCCGACAGCTGCACCATGTCCTGCTGCAGTGGAAATTCGATCTGCGGTTGATGCTGTTTGCGATAGAACAGGCCGAACTCCCACAGCGCTTCACGCTCGTTGCCGCCAAACGCGCCAGCCATGATCAGATTCTCCGTCTGATCGCGATCCAGGCCGGTGCGCTGGCTGAAATCGAAGATCGAGCTGAACGGCCTGCTCGCCGTCCGCGTAGGACCCTCCCGCTCGGCCACTACGGCTTTGGCCTGCTCCTCGCCGATGCCGTGCACGAACGACAGCCCCAGCCGGATGAAGCCGTCGCCCTCCACCGTGCAATTCGCGCCGCTGCGGTTTACATCCGGCGGCAGGAAGGCGATGCCATGCCGGCGCGCGTCGCCCACCAGCATCTCCAGGCTGTAGAAGCCCATTGGCTGGTTATTGAACAGCGCGCAGTAGAACTCCTCGGGATAGTGGTAGCGCAGCCAGGCCGACTCGTAAGCCAGCAGCGCAAAGGCCACGGCATGGCTCTTGGGAAAGCCGAAGGCGGCGAAGCCCAACAGGCTGTCGAAGATTTTGTGGGCCGTCTGCTCGGATATGCCGCGGTACTGCATGCAGCCATCGCGGAAGCGCTCCCAGTGCTCGCCCATGGCCTCGGCCGAACGCCGGCGGCTCATGGCTCGTCGCAGCCGCTCGGCCTCACCGGCGGTGTAGTTCGCCGCCGCGATGGCAATCTGCAGCACCTGGTCCTGGTACAGCACCACGCCCAGCGTCTCGGCCAGCACCGGCTCCAGGCAAGGATGGGCGTACTGCACGTTCACCGGCTCGCCTTCGCGCAGCCGGCGGCGATATTCCATATACGGATCGAACGCGCCGCCCACGATCGGCCCTGGCCGGACGATGGCCACCTGCACCGCCAGGTCGTCCATGTTGCGCGGTTGCGTGTTGCGCAAGGTCTGGATCTGGGCCCGGCTCTCGATCTGGAAGATGCCTACCGTGTCGCCCTCGCAGATGCGGTCGTAGACGGCCTTCTCTTCATGATCGATGCGGCCCAGATCGGGTACCGGCTTGCCGCGACCCTCGATGATGGTCAGGCACTCGTCCACGCACGACAGCATGCCCAGCGCCAGGAAGTCGATCTTGACCATGCGGGCGTCGTCGACCGCGTCCTTATCCCACTGGATGACGTAGCGGCCATCCATGCGGGCTGGCTCGACCGGAACCGAGTCCTTGATGGAGTGCCGGGCCAGCACGATGCCGCCCACGTGCTGGCCGATGTGGCGCGGCATGCCGGCCAGCTGCTGAGCCAGCTCCACCAGGTCGCGCCACATGGGCGCATCGGCCTTGCCGGCGAACTCCGGCAGCCGGCGCATCTCGTCGCCCACGCCCGTGGCGCCCCACATATCGCTGAGCTTGTCCAGCTCCACTTCGGGCAGATCGAGCGCCTTGCCGATATCCCGGATGGCCGATCGCACCCGGTACGTGGCGAAGCTGCACAGCAGCGCCGCGCGGTCCTGGTCGAAGTAATCCCACACGCGCTTGAGCAGCTCCTCGCGGATGTCGCGCGGGAAGTCGAGGTCGATATCCGGCACGGACACCATCTCCT
>DATGVV010000442.1:0-6423 GCA_035299885.1 Chloroflexota bacterium
CGGTGCTGACCACGCACTTGACCGAGGTCATCAAGTCACACGCGCCGGACATCCTCAGCCGGCAGGACGTGCAGACGCTGTTGAACCACGTCAAGAACGACTACTCGACGGTGGTCGAAGAGCTCTCGCCGGCACTCATGAGCGTGGGCGAGATCCAGATCGTGCTCCGGAATCTGCTGCGCGAGCGGCTGTCTGTGCGCGACATGGTGACCATCCTGGAGACGCTGGCCAACAACGCCAAGACCAGTAAGGACGTGGACTTCCTGACCGAGCAGGTGCGCAAGGCGCTGGCTCGCTCCATCTCGAACCAGTACAAGGAATCCGACGGTTCCATTCACGTCATCACCCTCAGCCCGCAGTCGGAGCAGACCATCACCAATGCCCTCTACCAGACGGATCAGGGGCTGATGATCAGCCTGGACCCGACGATGGTCCAGAAGCTCATGAGCCGCTTGCAGGAGGAGATGGAGAAGATCGCTACCGACGGGTTCCAGCCAATCCTGCTGTGCTCGGCCAAGATCCGGCTGCCTATGCGACGCCTCACGGAGCGGCTGTTCCCCACGCTGGTGGTGCTGTCGTACAGCGAGATCATGCCCGACGTCGAGGTCCGATCGCAGGCTGTCATCGGCTTCGAGGATGCTGAAGAAAGCGTGGCGGCGGGCTGATGCGCATCGAGAAGTATCACGCCGAGGACATGCAGGAGGCCTTCCGTCTGATCAAGGCCGACCTGGGCTCGGACGCGGTGGTCATCCAGACCCGCAAGGTCCGGCTGGGCTTGTTTGGCTGGCTCAAGAAGCCGGTCTATGAAGTCATCGCGGCCGTCGACGAAGAGACAGCTCGCCCGGGCAAGCTGGCGACGGCTCTGGCTGGCGGCACACCGAAGCCAACGGCGCGGCCGCCGCTTCTGCCCGCGAGGCCCCAGCGGCCGGCCGCCCGGCCAGCGGCCGGAGACAGTCCCGAGCTGCCGCCTGTCGTGGCCAGGCCGGCCCGCGCCCAGGCCGCCGCCTACGCGTCCGCACCGAGCGCTCCGGGCGCTACACCCGCGGAGCAGGCTACCCCGCCCTCGCCCACGGCGTTCCGGCCGATGTCACCTGCCCAGTCGAATGGCGGGGGCGCCGAGGCCAAGGCAGAGACGCGCGAGGCATCGCCGGAGGTAGACGCGCCGGTGAAGCTCGAAAGCTCGGACGTGGCGCTGCTGCGTGACATGAAGAACAACATGGTCGAGCTGAAAACGGCCATGAGCCGCCTCTCGAAGCAGGCGCAGTTCGGCAACATCGCCAACTTCTCGTCGGTGCTGGTGAACGTCTATCAGCGGCTGGTCGACCAGGAGCTCGCCGAGGACCTCGCTCAGGACATCATCCTCAAGGTCAACAACGAGCTCGGCAGCAACGGCGTCACCAACTACGACCTGGTGCGTGAGTACGTCCGGCGGCACATCCAGGAGCTCATCACCGTCACCGGCCCGCCGCGGCTGATGACGGGCAAGACCAAGTCGATCTTCCTGATTGGCCCCACGGGCGTGGGCAAAACCACCACTCTGGCCAAGCTGGCCGCCAACTACAGCCTGGTCGAGCACAAGCGGGTAGCGCTGGTGACGGTAGATACCTTCCGGGTTGCCGCCATTCCGCAGCTGCGGACCTACGCCGACATCATCGGCGTGCCTTTGGAAGTGGTCTACACAGCGAGCGACCTGGCCGATGCGCTGGGCCGCTTCGGGGATCGGGAACTGGTGCTGATCGACACACCCGGCGGCAGCCCGCGCAACGCCAAGCAGCTCGAAGTGCTGAAGGAGTATCTCGACTCCGTGGAGATGAAGGACGTGTACCTGACCATCGCCAGCCCCACCAGGTATCGCGACATGGTCGACGTGTACAACCGCTTCTCCATCTGCCGTATTGACGGACTGCTGTTTACAAAGATCGACGAGACGGATCGGTTCGGCCCGCTGGTTAACCTGCTGAATGAGACCCGGGCCAGGCTGACCTACTTGACTACTGGCCAGAACGTTCCGCAGGACATCGAGCTGGCCGATTCAGTCAAGATGGCGGAGCTGCTGCTGTCGGAGCAGGTGGGATCGTGAAGGACCAGGCCGAGCAGCTCCGCAACCTGGCGAGCACTTCCTGGGCGGACAAGACCCGCACCGCGGCGAGCGCCAGCAACCGGGCCACGCGCATCATCGCCATCAGCAGCGGCAAGGGCGGCGTGGGCAAGACCAACGTGGTGGTCAACCTGGCTCTGGCGATGGCTCGCCAGAAGCGGCGGGTGCTGATCCTGGACGCCGACCTGGGCCTGGCCAACATCGACGTGGTGATGGGTATTACGCCGCGCTTCAACCTGCAGCACGTCATCAGCGGCGAGAAGACGATCCGCGAGATCGTGGTGCCGAGCGAAGATGGCGTGCAGATCATCTCGGGCGGCTCTGGCCTGGTTGACCTGGCCAACCTGACAGAACAGCAGCGCGACCTGCTGATTGCCAGCTTGGCCGAGCTGGAGACCATGGCCGACGTGCTGCTGGTGGACACCGGCGCCGGCATCGGCGCGAACGTGCTGCAGTTCATCCTGGCCGCCCAAGAGCTGATCATCGTCACCACGCCGGAGCCAACGGCGATTACCGACGCCTATTCGCTCATCAAGGTGGTGTCGCGGCTGTCGAGCGACGTCGTGCTCAAGCTGCTGGTGAACCAGGTGCGAACGGCCCACGAGGCGGAGGAGATCGCCAACAACATCATCGGCGTGGCCAAGCGCTTCCTGCACCTCGACGTCGGGACCTACGGCTCGCTGCCCTACGACAGCTACCTGGTCAAGGCCGTGCGGCGCCAGAAGCCGGTCACGCTGGCCTACCCCAACAGCCCATCGGCGTTCGCCTTCGGCAGCCTGGCGGCGCGCATCTGGAATGAGGAGCTGCCGGCCACGCCCAACAAGCCGGGACTGCTGAACTTCTTCCGGCGCATCGTGAAGCCAGCGAGCTGGGATGAGGGACGGAATGGCTAGTCCAAACGGGGGTCCTACGCAGGCGGCGCGCGCCAACCCTCAGCAGGCAACCGTCGCCACGGCTGAGGCCGTGCCCGAGCGGCCGACGCCGCAGGAGGCGCCGCCGCTGACCAACCCGCCGGCAACGGCAGAGCAGATCGAGCAGGACGATGCCGCCAAGGCCCGCGCGGCCCTCGGCGGCGCCCCCGGCGCGCCAGTCGTGGAGAACACCGAGGAGGACGACGGAACCGACGATCTGGAGGAGCCAGAGCCGGTGGGCCCCGCGTCCGGCTACTGGTCGCCTGAGCTTGCCAAAGAGTTCGGCGGCCTGCACAAGGCGCCGCGCTTCCAGACGCCCAAGGAGCTCGAGTTCGAGTTCACGCCGCCGGAGCCGCAGCAGATCCGCAATAACAACGTGCCGCTCACGGTTGGCCTGCTGCTGTCGATCGGAGCCTCGTTCATTGTGTTTTTTGTCAGCCTGGGAGGCGGCAGCGCCAGTGACGATCCCATCATGCCGGCCTTCTGGCGGGCGCTGGGCGCGCTGGCGGTGCTGGTCACCCTGAGCTTCGCCGCCAGCTGGTTCATGCCGGCTCCGAGCGATCACCGCCAGCTGCTGGACCGCCTGGAGGCGGAGGATCGGGCCTTGAAGCGCTACCGCTCGAGCGAGGCTGGCGAAGAGCCAGCCCAGCCGCAGCCCGTGCCCCAGGAAGAGACAGACTTCGAAGCCAAGGGCACCAGCATCGACCTGACGGTGGATGACGATGAGTTCGAGGACGAAGACGAGCTGGCCCCCATGGGCCAAGCCGACGAAGACGATTTTGACGACGAAGACGATGACGATCTTGTAGCGACAAGCCCCAGCCAGACGGGTGCCGCGCCGGCATCCGGAGCGGGGCAGTAGGGAGGCACGGCGGTGTCAGAAGAACTCGAAAATCCAGAGCTGTGGGCAGCCTTTTGGGATAGCGGACGCTCGGCGGAGACGCGCGAGTGTCTCATCCTGCAGTATGTGCCGCTGGTCAAGTACGTGGTTGGCCGGCTGGCCATCAGCCTGCCGCACTTCCTGACCTCTGAGGACATCATCAGCTACGGCGTCGTCGGGCTGATCGATGCGGTGGAGCGCTACGAAGCCGGCCGCAACGTCAAGTTCTCGACCTATGCCATCGCACGCATCCGGGGCGCCATCATCGACGAGCTGCGCTCGCTGGACTGGGTGCCGCGTCAGGTTCGGAAACAAGCGCGCGAGATCGAACAGACGATGAGCCGCTTGGACCAGGAGCTCGGTCGTCCGGCCACCGAGCGCGAGCTGGCCAGCTCTTTGGGCCTAACGGTCGAGAAGCTGCAGCAGGCGTTGTTCGATTCCAGCAGCACCACCATCTCCATGAACCGCATGCTCGACGCCGATAACGGCGACCACGCTTCCCAGGTCATGCCCGAGCTGGCCGACGACAAGGCGCTCGATCCGCTCGACTACAGCGAGCGCATGGAGCTGTCCCAAGCGCTGGGTGGGGCGATCAGCCAATTGAGCGCGCGCGAGCAGCAAGTGCTGGCGCTGTACTACGTGGAGGAGCTGAACCTGCGCGAGATTGGCGCGGTGCTGGACGTTTCGGAGTCGCGCGTCTGCCAGCTGCACACCAAGGCCATCCTGCGGCTGCGGGGCATGCTGGAGAAGAAGCTGCGCGGAGACCGCGACGATGGAGAAGAGGACGCCGCCGCCGGCGAGCGACAGCCGGCAGGAGTGAGCTAAATGGCCATCCGCCCTGTCGACCTCCAGCAGGTAGTGGTCAAATCGCTCGACGTCACGCGTGACACGGCCGCGCAGCAGCAAGCCGCGGGGACGCAGCAGGCGCAGACAACCGAGCAGGCCAACCGCCGCGCTCACCAGGCGGAAACCGTGAACGAGTTCGACGAGGCCGGCGCCGTCCTGATCCGCGAGCGCCAGGCGCGCGGCCAGCAGGGCGAGCAGCGCGAGGACGAAGAGCAGGAGCAGGCCGAAGAGGAAGCCACGGTCGACGGCACGTCAGGAAAGGGCGCCGCCCCCCAGGTCCGCCTGGGGCGGCACATCGACCTGCAGGCATGATCTACTTCCTCACGCTCCTCAACGCCGTGATCCTGGGCATCGTGGCCTACCTGTTCTATGCGTTCCGCAAGGCCGTGGACTCATCAGGCGTGCGCCAGATCGACGACTACCTGCACGAGCTGGAAGGTTCTGTTGCCCAGCTGACGGAGCAGTTCGAGCGGACGTCCACCAAGATCAGCAAAGACCTGCTGCGCAAGACCACTGAGCTGCAGGCGCTGATCGGCGAATGCGACACCAAGCTGGCCGAAGCGAGCCGGCTGCGGGCCGGCGCCCCTGTCACCGCGGCCGAAGTGCTGGCTGGCCGGCGCGGCCCGGCGGCCACGCCCAGGTCGACTGCCGGCCCAGAGGGCGTGAGGCCGCCGGTCACCGGCGTGCCGACCGTCCCGCCCGCGGTGGCCGCGCGGCGCCTGAGCGCTTCCGAAGCCCTGGCCAGCAGCCCGTCGCCGGCAGGCGCCAATCCGGCGCCGCCGGCCCCGACGAGTGCCGGCGACCGCACGCCGACTCAGGCTGAACAGGCGCCGGCGCCTGTGGCCGTGAGCGACCTGACCATGGAGCCCGTGACGGAGACCGAACCCGTCTCGGCTGAGGCCGAGCCCCAGCCGGTGGCCGCCGCGGTGGGCCAGCCCAACGAGAAATATCGGCTCATCTTCTTGCTGGCCAGCGAAGGCATGGACACCGCCAGCATTGCCAAGCACACCAATCTGACGCGCGGCGAGGTAGAGATGCTCCTCGACCTGCGGCGGCAGGGAAAGATTTGAGGACAACGGCGTGATCCGAGGACTCTACACAGCCGCCAGCTCGATGCTGGCGCATATGCGCCGCCAGGAAGTGATCTCGAACAACCTGGCGAACGTCAATACGGTGGGGTTTCGTGGCGACGACGCGGAGGTCAAGGCCTTTCCGCTGATCTTTCTGCAGCGTCTGTTCGACACCAACCGAGACGCCAACGGCACAGTGCTCCCCAGCCGCGAAGTGGGCGGCCTGAACACCGGCCTCATGGTCGACCAGGTCGCGACCAGCTTCCGTGAAGGCAACATCCGCGAGACGCACAACCCGCTCGACCTCGCCCTCCGGGACACGGCCGGCCCGAACTCGCAGCCAGCGTTTTTCGCGGTGCAGACGCCCAACGGCACGCAGTTCACGCGTGATGGCGCGTTCAGCCGCAACGCCAACGGCGAGCTGGTTACGAACCAGGGCTACCGCGTGCTGGGCCAGGGTGGCGCTCCAATCGTGGTGCCGGCCTCGCCCGACAGCGAGGTACGGGTGCGGCCCGACGGCACCATCCTGGTGAATAACCAGCAGGCGGGCCAGCTGCAGATTGTCAGCTTCGCGAACCCGGTGGCGCTCGACAAGCCGGGCAACACGCTGTTTGCACA
>DATGVV010000443.1:0-5765 GCA_035299885.1 Chloroflexota bacterium
ACACCTTCGAGAAGCACGCGCTGACCGCAGCCAAACAGCTGGTCGAGCAGGCAGGCGAGGGCGAGATCACGGTGATCACCATGGGCCCGCCGCAGGCGCGCGAGGCCCTACTGGAGCTTCTGGCCTCGGGCGCCGATAAAGCCGTGCACTTGAACGATCGCGCCTTCGCCGGCTCTGACACTCTGGCCACCTCGCGCGCTCTGGCGGCCGCCCTGCGTCAGGGTCAATACGACCTGGTGTTCTGCGGTAAGTACAGCCTCGACGCCGAGACGGGCCAGGTCGGGCCCGAGGTGGCCGAGATGCTGGATATCCCGCAGGTGACCAACGCCAAAGCCGTCACCCGGGAAGATGGGCACGTCAGGGTCACCCGCATGACCGACGAAGGCAGCGAGGACCTGCGCCTGCCTCTGCCAGCCCTGATCACCGTGCCCGAGGACATCGCCCCGCCGGCTCGGCCGACCCGCGCTGGCCGCGAGGAGGCGCCCAGCAAGACCTACGAGACCCTCACCGCGGCCGACCTGGCCGAGGACGTGTCCGGCTTCGGCCTCAAGGGCTCGCCCACATGGGTGCAGCAGATCACGACCGTCCAGGTCGAACGCCAGGTGCGCATGATCGCGAGCGACGACCTGGCCCAGGCAGCGCGCGAGCTGGCTAGCCTGCTAGTGGAGCAGGAGGGCCTGTTCGTGGGCTGGAAAGGCGGGCTCGAGGAGCAGCCCGAAGCGCCGGCGACGCGGCCGATTAAGAGCGACCGCGCGGTGTGGGTGGCAGCCGAGCTGTACGGCGGACGCGTGCGGCCCGTCACTCTGGAGCTGCTCGGCGAGGGCCTGAGTCTGGCACAGCGTCTCGGCAGCGAGCTCGGGGCCGTCGTGCTGGGTAACGACGTGACCGGCCTTGCCGGCGAGCTGGCGGCTCACGGCGCCGATCGTGTGTACGTGGCCGATGACCCGCGGCTGGAGCATTACGACACCGAGCTCTTCACCGGCATCCTGGCCGATGCCATCCAACGCCTCAAACCCTATATCGTGCTGCTGCCCTCAACCGCCAATGGGCGCGACCTGGCGCCGCGTATCGCCGGCCGGCTGCAGCTCGGCCTGACCGGCGACTGCGTCGGCTTCGATCTCAACGAAGACGACCTTCTGGTCCAGCTCAAGCCGGCCTTCGGCGGAAACATCGTGGCGCCGATCTTGTCCCACACCCTGCCACAGATGGCCACCGTCCGGCCCGGCGTGCTGCGCAAGGTGAAGCCGAACCGCGGCCGCAAGCCGGTGGTCGAACGCCTCGACCTGTCGCGGCTGGGACCATCACGCGTGGAATGGCTGAGCGCGGAGCCGAGCGTCGGCGCCAGGGGCATCGACCTGGAGACTGCCGAGATCGTCGTTGGCGCGGGCTATGGTCTCGGCGCGCCTGAGAACCTCGCGGCGGCTCAGGAGCTGGCCAACGTCCTCGGCGCCTCCGTCTGCGCCACGCGCAAGATCGTCGATCTTGGCTGGATGCCACGCCAGCAGCAAGTGGGCCTTACCGGCAAGGTCATCTCGCCGCGGCTGTACCTCGCGCTGGGCATTCGCGGGTTCTTCAATCACACCATCGGCATCCAGAAGGCGCACACCATCGTGGCCATCAATAAGGACGCCGAGGCGCCGATCTTCCAGACCGCCAACTACGGCGTGGTGGCGGACGCGTTGGAGTTCATGCCGTTGCTGACCAGGGAGCTGGCAGCGCTGAAACCCTTACCCTAGCCCTCTCCGAGAGGGCGGGAGGGAGGGGGAATCTATGCGGCCTCGTGCTTGCGCTTGGGCGCCGGCTCGGGCTGCTTGGCGGCTTCAACGCTGGCGCGCAGCGTCTCGAACAGGTCCATGACTTTCGGAGCAGGCTTGGCGACGGGCGCGGCCTCGAGTGGCTTGCCCTCGATCTTGCGGTTGATGACCTCCAGCAACGCGTCGCGATACTCGTCCTTGTACTTGGCGGGGTCGAACTCCGCGCTCAAGGCCTCAATGAGGTTGATGGCCATTTGGACTTCTTTGTCATTGAGCTTGGCTCCGGACAGGCCCTCCAGTTGATCGGCGTCGCGGATCTCGTCAGGGTAGAACAGCGTCTCCATGACCAGCGCATCGCCGTAGACGCGAACCGTGGCCAGGTGCTCCTTGTCGCGTAGGACGACCTTGGCGAGGCCCACCTTGTTAGCGCGCTGCATGGCCTCGCGCAGCAGCGCGTAGGGCTTGGCCGCGCCCTCTTGGGGCTCGAGGTAGTACGACTTCTGGAAATAGATCGGATCGACCTCCGGTAGGTCCACGAACTCCAGGATCTCTACCGCGTGGCCGGTGCTCAGCGGAATGCTGTCGACGTCCTGTTCCTCGACCGTCACGTACTTGCCCTTGCCGTACTCGTAGCCCTTTACGATCTCGTCGTTATCGACCTCGACCTGCTCGTCGGCGCAGAACTTCTTGTACTCGATGCGCGAGCCATCGGCCTCGTGCAACATGTGGAAGCGGACGTCCTTGTCCTCCGTGGCGGTGTACAGCTTCACTGGGATAGTGACCAAACCAAAGCTGACGGCGCCCTTCCAAATGGATCTCATTTGCGCTTCCCCTCCTTGGTAGCTATGAGGTAGACGTTACAACGGCCAAGGCCCCAACCTACAACGCCGCCGCACATAACATACCAAGCAGTGAGCATAGAACTATGCGTCGCAGCCGCTGGCGATCGACAACGCGCTGCAGATCGCCTGCATGGTCCCTCAAGGTAATAGCTGGCGGCAGACGCTTGCTCGCGTTATGATTGAGATATAATTATGTCAAGCACAAGTCCTCCTCGGAGCGCGCTGTGGCAGCGGTTGGCACTGCTGCTGGCGCTGCTTGGGGAGCTGCGAACACCGGCCGGCCGACGGCGGGCCGGTGCGCGGGTGCGCTCGGCTCTGCCGCGGGCCCGCATGCCGCGACTGCGGCTGCCTTCGGCGGCCAGCCTGCGGCAACGTGCTGCCCAGCCGCTGGCGTGGCGTCCACACGACCTCTCCGAGCGGCTGGCGCGCAGGCGCCGCCGCTCGGCCCTTGCAGAGGCTGCCGGGCGGCAGGGATCGCCCTCAGGCGGTCTGGCGGTGCGAGAGCGCTATGGCCCGGCCTTCTACAGCTCGATCGGTGCGCGTGGCGGCAGCACGGTAGTGGAGGAGCGCGGCGTGGAGTACCTGCAGGACATCGGCGCGCGTGGCGGTGCGGCTACCCGTCAGCGCTATGGCCCCGAGCACTATGCCGACATCGGCCGCAAGGGTGGCCTCGCCGGGCGCGGCCGCAAACGGCCGCGCAAGCGGCCGGCAGGTCAGGCAGAGCTGGGGCTGTAAGAGAAACCTTTGTCATTCCGAGCGCAGCGAGGAATTCGTGCTCGAACGGATGTCTCACTTCGTTCGACATGACAAAAAGCCTTTAGCCCACCACTTCGTACTACTCAGTAGGTTTCCGCTAGGCAAGCAAGGTAATGTGCGCTTGCACATGACCGTCTTCTGCAAGATCGCGCCGTTTCTGGCCGCGCTGACACTCGCCGCCACCCTCGTGCCCAACGCCGGCGCCGCCGGCCCGCTGGCGCTCAAGCCGGTAAACAACTCCGACCGCCACTTCGGCGTGGCCGAGGTGTTCCGCACCCAGCAGACCAACCTGGCTTACGACGCCGGTGTGAAGTGGTCGCGCATCACGTTCGCCTGGCCAGGCCTGCAGCCGGGCTATTGGAACGGCGAGTGGTACCTGCCCTTCAACTACCTCGATTCGCAGATCTCGCATGACATCGATCTGGCCGGCATGCTCGTCGGCACTTCGGCGCGCTACGCGGAAGATCCGAGCAAGGGGCCACAGGCGCTGCCGAAGGGGCTGTACCTGGGCTGGAACGACCCCAACAACACCTGGGGCCAGTTCGTGCACAGAGCGGCCGAGTACTACAAGGGCCGCATTTGGCACTGGATCATCTGGAATGAGCCCGACATCACGCCCAGCGATCCGAACGCCGCCTACTACACCTGGGGCGGCTCGGTGGCCGACTACTACCAGCTGCTGAAGGTTGCCTACCTGAACATCAAGTCTGTCGATTCGCACCTGGCGGTCGGCACGGCTGGGTTTACGTACTGGACCGACAAGCACGCCGGCCGCCGCCAGTATTTCGACCGCATGCTCGACCTGGTGGCCTCGGATCCGACCGCGCCAGCCAACAACTACTACATGGATTTCGTGTCGCTGCACCTGTACAGCGATCCGCACACGCTGTACGACGTGCCGATCCTGTACCACCAGATGATGGCCGCCCGCGGCTTTGACAAGCCCATTTGGGTGCCTGAGACGAACGTGGTGCCGTACGACGATCCGGTGAACGCCGGCGGTCCGCTGGCAACGCCCACAGACATGCGCGCCTCGTTGGGCGAGCAAGCCTCGTTCATCATCCAGGCCTATGCCCTCGGCATGGCGTCCGGCGTGGAGCGCATCGAGGTCTACAAGATGAAGGACGGCGACAACGACGTGATCAATGGTCAGGCGCTGGTCGGCAACTTGCCTGAGCTGCGGCTGCGGCCTGGGTACGTCGCTTATCAGCTCGCCGCGCAGTACTTTTCAAACGCCAAGTCGGCTTCCTACTTCAAGAAGGGCGACATCGACGAGGTGGTGTTCGATCGCGGCAACCAGCGGGTGACCGTCATCTGGAACAATTCTTTCGGCCCGGTGACGGCGACCGTGAAGAGCTCGGGCGGCAACGCCAAGCTGCTGGACAAGTACGGCTTGGAGAAGCCGCTGGACGGCGCTCCCGGCGGGTATGCCATCGGGCTCGATCCGGCCACCAACCGGGCCAACCCGGACGCGCCGGACAAGCCCATGATCGGCGGCAATCCGGTTCTGCTCGTCGAGGACAACGCCGCCGCGCCCATCAGCAACACACTCGGCTAGCCAATGTCATTCTGAGCCGCGGGCGAAGAACCTTCCCGGTTGCCGCTACGGCGGCAGGTCCTTCGGCCTCGGCCTCAGGACGACATGAGCATGACTACGCTAGTACGTAATGCGCAAGGCGGTGTTCCTGGACCGGGACGGCGTCATCAACGAGGGCGGCCAGATCAACAAGCCCGAGGAAGTGACCGTGTTCCCGCGGGCCGCTGACGCCATCAAGCGCCTGAAAGAGGCGGGCTACGCGATAGTGGTCGTAACCAACCAGGGTGGGCTGGGGGAAGGCTACGACGGCCGCGTGCTGTGGCGCAGGGCGCCGCTGAACCGCCACGACCTGGAGCACATCCACCAGGAGATGCTGCGCCAGCTCGGGTCGAGCGCCGAGCCAGACCTGATCAAGGTCTGCCCCCACGCTACGTACCTCAACTGCAACTGCCGCAAGCCGAAGCCAGGCATGCTCCGCTCCGCCGCGCGCGAGCTGGACCTGCAGCTGGAAGGCTCGTATATGGTGGGCGACCGCACAACCGACCTCGAGGCCGGCCTGGCCGCCGGCGTGCAGCCCATCCTGGTGCTGACCGGCGACGGCGAGGCCGCGCGCCATCAGTGGGAGGGCAACGTGCCGGTTGTGCCTGGCATCTGGGAGGCGGCCGAGCTGATTCTGAACGGAGCGAAACCTTCACCCTAGCCCTCTCCCACACGGAGAGGGAACTATTTGGAAGCCAGGATCTTCTGGAACTTGGCTCGATTGGCCGGGCCGTTGGGCAGGTAGTGTTCGTTCAGGAAATCCACCGTCTCGAGCGTCAGCTTGGTGTTGGCGGCCTGCACGTCCTGGAGCATCTTGGCCGTTTTGGAACCGGGCAG
>DATGVV010000444.1:0-7268 GCA_035299885.1 Chloroflexota bacterium
CTCGACGTGCGAGAGGAAGCCAGGGTCGGCGATCCGCCACAGGCGGTGGTCCTCGCCGGCGTCATCGCGGGCTTCCGCGGTGGGAGGCTGCTGCGCGGCCTCAGCCAAGAGGCGGCCAAGCTCCCGGACAGGGTCCTCGTACAGCGCGAACAGGGGACTGACGTTGGCCTTCACCGCCCGCAGCAGCTCCAGGCGATCGGCCTTGGGCTTGGTGAGCGTCTCCTCGTGCGGCAGCACGACTCCGGCCTGCCAGGGCTCCAGCTTCACGCGGGCGAACAAGCCCCGGCGAACGCGGCCACCGGAGAAACGCTGCTCGTAGACGTACAGCGAGGGCTCGTCCTGGCGCAGGACGCCAGCCTGACGCCAGTCCTGGTAACAGCGGCGGGCTTCGGCGTAACGGTCGGGCTCGCGGCCAAGCTCCAGGCGGATGACGTTGTACGGGCTGCGGGCGTAGAGCCGGTCTTGTTCGTCCGGCGAGATCACGTCGTAGGGCGGCGCGATGACGTCGCCCAGGGGTGGTCCGGCGAAGCGCAAGCCAGCAAAGGGCGCAACTTCAGCCATCTTTCCTAGTGTAGGAGCAGGCTTGAGTTACGATCTCTGACAACTGCCCAAAGGAGCTGTCCGCTTGCCACTAAACTTGCGTATTCCCGGCCCTACGCCTGTTCCTGAAGAGGTCCTGCAGGAGCTCTCCCGGCCCATGATCAACCATCGCGGCCGCGAGTACGCCAGCATCCTGGCCGAATGCACGGAGGGCGTCAAACGCGTCTTCCAGACCCAGAACGACATCCTCTTCTTCCCGTCGTCTGGGTCCGGCACGCTGGAGGCCGCCGTGGTGAACGCGCTGTCGCCTGGCGACCGGGTGCTGGGCGTGTCCATCGGCTCGTTCGGCAAGCGTTGGGGCGAGATCGCCCGCCGCTATGGCGCGGACGTGACCATGCTCGAGTTCGAATGGGGCCGCGGCGCCGATCCGGAGACAGTGGCCGCCAAGCTGCGCCAGGAGGGGCCATTCAAGGCCGTGCTGGTGACGCACAACGAGACTTCTACCGGCGTCACCAACGACATGAAAGCCTTGGCCGAGATCATCAGGCCCACTGGCGCGCTGCTGATGGTGGACGCGGTGAGCTCGCTCGGCTGCGTGGACCTCCAGACGGACAACTGGGGCCTGGACGTGGTCTGCACCGGATCGCAGAAGGCGCTGATGCTGCCGCCGGGTCTGGGCCTCATGTCGGTCAGCCCGCGGGCCTGGGAGGTCCACAAGACGGCGCAGATGCCGCGCTTCTACTGGGACTGGACGAACGCCATCAATTACCAGCGCAAGGGCGAGAACCCCTACACGCCGCCGGTGAGCCTCTACTTCGGGCTGCGCAAGTCGCTGAAGCTGATCGAGCAGGAGGGCCTGCCGAACGTCTTCCGGCGTCACCAGGAACTAGCGGCCTACGTGCGCCAGAGCCTGCAGGAGCTCGGCCTGAACCTGTTCGCCGATCCCACATACGCCTCACCAGCCATTACCTCGGCGTACGTGCCCGAGGGGCTGAGCAGCAAGCAGATCCAGTACCCGCTGGAGGACAAGTACGACGTGGTGATCGCCATCGGGCAGGAGCATCTGCTGGACAAGATCATTCGCATCGGCCACATGGGTTACGTGACCAAGGAGCACCTGACCGAGTGTCTGAGCTACCTGCGGGAAGTGCTGGTGGAGCTGGGCCACAAAGTGCCCGCGAGCGCCGCGGCCTAGCCGCCGCGTGGGATTTCGACGGTATTTAGCGGGGTCTTCTACGAGCCTTGATATAGCAATCTACGTGGTATATAGTAGGTGCGGACCGAACATAATTCGTAGGGGAGGTGTGAAATGGCTGTTGCGATGAGACCTCCCGCGCGTAGTCGGGCCGACCTTGAGGCGTATAAGCACGCCACCCAGCTGCCCTTTCCGGAAATAGTGCGAGAGCTCGAACAGCTGCTCGGAGCCAGATTAGTGGCATACATTGCTGGTGTAACCGAGGCCAGAGCAGTCCGTGAATGGGTAGCCTCTGAACGAGCGCCGAGACCGCATATCCCGGCCAAACTCCGGATGGCGCTGCGGATCGCGCTCATCATTGCCCAGTCCGACGATGCGGGAGTCGCGCGTGCTTGGTTTCAGGGGCTAAACCCCGAGCTGGACGACCGCTCTCCGGCGCGTATGCTCCGAGACGGTGAACTGGATGAAGTTGGGTCTGAAGTCCTGAGCGCCGCGAGATCTTTTGTGGCGGAAGGTTAGGGATCCCCTTCCATATCGTTCCCGCGCCAGGGCGCGTGTATCGCATTGGTCGGCGCCCCGATCCATGGCTTTGGCGGGATTGGTCCTCCGCAGCCTCTGATAACACGTTCGGCCATAGGTGGGATGACCCGGAAGGTACGTTCCGCGTGTTGTACGTGTCCTCCCAGCGTCGCGGAGCTTTTCTGGAAGCTCTGGCCCGCTTCCGACCTGATCCGAGGGCGGCCGCCGATCTGAATGGCATCGAAGGGTCGCCGGAGGCCTGGGGGCCCGGATGTCTACCGAGCACCTGGCTGGAGCAGAGAATGATGGGCCAGGCACTGATCGATCGCGGCAACTTCGTGGACGTGGGTCACAGCACCTCGTTAGCCCATCTCCGAGATCTATTGGCTCCGCGGCTTGTGCACTATCGTCTAGCCGAACTTGATGCTGCGACGATTCGGCTTTCAGCGCCCCGATCATTCACGCAGGAGGTCTCACGAGTTGTGTTCGAGTCGGTAACCGAGGACGGCAGCCACCCCGCGGGTATTCATTACCTCTCGCGCTTAGGTGACGAAATTCACAATTGGGCCATCTTTGAGGGCGCGCCTGCAGTAATCGGCGAATTGGATGGTATTCGCCTTCAGCCGAACGATACTGATCTCGAAGCGGCGCTCGAGATCCTGCACGTTGAGTTCGTTTAGCAGCCATGCGCGTCCTTGTTACTGACCCCGTAGCCGAGGAAGGCCTGGACGAGCTGCGGCGCTTTGCTGAGGTGGACGTGCGCTTGGGCTTGGCCGGTCCGGAGCTGCTGAGCGCCATAGCCGGCTACGAGGCGCTGGTGGTCCGCAGCGAGACGCGTGTCACGGCCGAGGTCATCGAAGCGGGTGAGCGGCTGCAGGTGGTAGGCCGGGCCGGCGTGGGCGTGGACAACATTGACGTCGAGGCGGCGACGCGCCATGGCGTGCTGGTGGTCAATTCCCCGACCGGCAATACCGTTGCGGCCACCGAGCACACGCTGGCCATGCTGTTGGCGCTGGCCCGCAACATCCCGCAGGCTTACGCCTCACTGAAGAACGGCGAGTGGCAGCGGTCGCGCTTCGTCGGCTCAGAGGTGCGAGGCCGCACCCTGGGCATCATTGGCCTGGGGAAGATCGGCTTGGAGGTGGCCAAGCGGGCCCGCGGCTTCGAGATGGAATTGATCGGCTACGACCCCTACATCTCGCCCGAGCAGGCACGCGCCGCCGGCGTCGAGCTGATGTCGGTGCCGGACGTGATGCGGCGGGCGGACTTCATCACCGTCCATACGCCCCTGACAGCGGCCACCACGAACCTGATCGGCGAGAAGGAGCTGGCTCTGGCCAAGCCCTCTCTGCGCGTGATCAACTGCGCCCGCGGCGGCATCATCAACGAGCAAGCGCTGGCCAAAGCCGTGGCGGATGGCCGTATCGGCGGCGCCGCCATCGACGTGTTCACCAAGGAACCGGCCACCGATAACGTCCTGGTCAAGAGCGATGGCAAGATCATCGTGACGCCGCACCTGGGCGCCTCCACCGAGGAGGCGCAGATCGCGGTGGCCGTGGACGTGGCGCGCCAGATCGAGGAGGTCGCCGAGGGCAAGCAGCCGCGCTTCGCGGTCAACGCGCCCGGCGTGCTGCCTGAGGACCTCGAGTTCCTGCGGCCGTTCCTGCTGCTGGGCGAGAAGCTGGGCCGGCTGTACACGCAGCTCGCAGAAGGCCAGATCGGGCCTATCGAACTGACCTTGGGAGGCGAGGTGGCCAACCACCCGGCTGGCCCGGTGGTGACCGCCGTGCTCAAGGGGATCCTGGAGTCCACGTCGGACCAAAAAGTCAACCTGGTGAACGCCGGGGTGCTGGCCAAGGCACGGGGCCTGACGGTGACCGAGAAGAAGGTGTACGACATCCCGACCTATGAGAGCCTGCTGACGCTCGAGGTCGGCGAGACGGTGGTGGCGGGCACGGTGGAGTACGGCGAGCCGCGCATCGTGCAACTGAACCGCTACCGTGTGGACCTGCCGGCCAATGGCAACTGGCTCCTGGCCCGCCACCGCGATCAGCCCGGCATGGTAGGCAAGGTCGGTACCCTGCTGGGCGACTCGGACGTGAACATCTCCGGCATGCAAGTAGGCCGGCTGACCGCGCGCGGCGACGACTCGATCATGATCCTGATCGTGGACGACCCAATCCGCGAAGAGGTGCTCGATCGGGTGCGGGGCATCCCGGGGGTGGGCAAGACTCAGCTGGTTTCGCTATAAAGCGCACGTTCCTGTTCGCGCGGCACGCCGAGAGTGCCTGGAACGAGGCGGGCATATACCAGGGGCGGCTGGAGAGCGATCTCTCGCCGCTGGGCGAGCAACAGGCGCTGGCGCTGGGTTCGCGATTAGCGTCGCGGCCATTGGTGGCGGTATATTCGAGCCCCCTCCGCCGAGCAGTTCGCACGGCTGAGCTCGTGGTATCGAGGCTCCCTCACCCTAGCCCTCTCCCGCTGCAGCGGGAGAGGGGATTGATCGAGATCGATCATGGTGATTGGTCGGGGCTGACGAAGGACCAGGTTGCGGATCGCTGGCCAGAGCTGGCGGAAAGGTGGCTGACGAGCCCGGCGAGTGTACGCATGCCGGGTGGCGAGTCGCTGCTGGAGGTGAGGCAGCGCGCGGTCACGTTTCTGGCCGCCGCGCGGCAGGAGCATGCTCAGGGCGACATCCTGGTGGTGACCCACGGGACGGTGCTGCGGCTGCTGCTAGCGCACTTCTTGGAGCTGGGCGCAGACCGCATCTGGAGCGTCGAAGCCGAGAACTGCGCCTTGTCGATTGTGGACGATTACGAGGTGCCGCTGATCATGGCCATCAACGACTGCTGCCATCTGGAGGGGGTAAGATCGAGCCTAAGCGCACAGGTACGCTGAGGAGGTATTCCCCCCATGGCGGAGATGAGGTTCGACCGGCTGTTCCGCACCCAGAATTCTGAAGGCTACAGCCTCATGGATGGCGGCCGGCGCCTGGGCCGCATCGACCTGCACTTCACCGCCGCCACGGTGTATGGCACTCTCATCCTGGAGGTTGAGCGCGAGGAGCAGGAGATCCTGAAGATGATCGAGGAGATCGACAACGATCTGGTGCTCTCGGCGGAGGTGCCGCGAGAGGATTTCCTGGTCACTGTTTACCGCGGGACAGAGCTCGGCTTCTACAGCGATGACTACCTGGAAGAAGAACAGGGTTCGGCCTCCAACAACTGAGCTGAGCCATGCGGACGGAGCGGGCTGAGTCGTTCGGAGGGGTGGTTTACCGCCGTGGCGGTGAGGGGAGCGTCGAGGTGATTGTGGTGGGGCGCAAGGACCCAGGCATTTACGGCTTGCCCAAGGGCACACCGAATCCCGGCGAGTCCATGGAGGACACGGCCCGGCGAGAGGTCCGGGAAGAAACAGGCGTCGAAGTCGAGATAGAGCGCAAGATCGACACAATCGAGTACTGGTTCGTGCGGGCCGCCATCGACACCCGCTTCCACAAGTTCGTGCATTTCTACCTGATGCGCCCGCTTGGCGGCGATACCTCGCTGCACGATCACGAGCACGACTTTGTGGAGTGGCTGCCCATTGCCGAGGCTCGTGCTCTGCTGACCTACCAGAATGAGGTCCGGGTACTGGACAAGGTGCAGACGGCGCTCGATTAGTCGACCAGCATAGAATCGTGCTGATGGAAGCGCCCGCGGACCTCAAGTACAGCAAGGAGCATGAATGGGCCCGCGTCGAGGCCGACGTCGTCACGGTGGGCATCACCGACTTCGCCCAAAACCAGTTGGGCGACGTGGTCTACGTGGAGCTGCCGAAGGAGGGCGCGCAGGTGAAGCTGATGGCGCCCTTCGGCGTCGTCGAATCGGTCAAAACCGCGAGCGATCTGTTCTCTCCGGTGAGCGGCGAGGTGATCGAGGTCAACTCGGCGCTGGCCGATCAACCGGAGCTGGTCAACGCCTCACCCTACAACGAGGCGTGGATGATCAGGGTGCGGATGTCCAACCCGGCAGACCTGGACCAGCTGCTCTCGGCCGGCGATTACGAACGTTTGACGGCCGATGAAGGACACTAACGTGTGGCTGCCTTCTTGCTACAAGGAAGGCGCCCGGAAGGAGGTTGGAGTGAAGAGCTCCTCGATTCTCAGTATCGGCCTGCTGGCGGTGCTGGCGCTGGCCGGCTGTGGCGGTACCGCACCGGCAGCTTCGGGCTCAGCACAAGCGCCGGCCAGCGCGGGCTCCTCGGGCGCAGCAGCCAGTAAGCCCGCCGGTTCGGCGGCAACATCAGCATCGGCCGCGGCCAGTGCCGCGGCCAACACCCTCCGCTACAACATCGGCGACGAGCCGGAGAGCATCGATCCCGCCCAGGACCAGGACACGACCCAGGACTTCGTGATCGTGCAGCTCAACGCCACGCTGGTCTCCCCGGACAAAGACCTCAACGTCAAGCCCGGCCTAGCGGAGAAATGGGATATCTCGGCCGATGGCGTGACGTACACCTTCCATCTGCGCTCAGGGTTGAAATGGAGCGACGGCTCGCCGCTCACAGCCAAAGACTTCGAGTACAGCCTCAAACGGCTGTTCGATCCGGCGACGGCCTCGCCGTACACGGACATCGTCAAGGGCATCAAGGGCGCTGAGGAGTTTTTCTCCAGCAAGAGCAAGGACGCCGCCGAGCTGCAGAAGCTACGCGACGGCGTGGGCGTGAAAGCCCAGGATGATTCCACCCTGGTGATCACGCTCAAGGAGAAGGAAGCCTTCTTCCTGTCGACGCTGTTCAATGGCGCCACCGCGCCCGTGAACCAGGCCAGCCTTGAGAAGAACAAGGACAAGGCATTCGACGCGCCGAATTTCGTGGGCTCGGGACCCTTCAAGCTCCAGAGCTGGCAGCACAAGTCGGTCATGCAACTGGTGCCGAACACGAACTACTTCGGCGGTGCGCCCAAGATCAACCTCAACCTGGTGATGATCCACGAGCCGACGGCCACCCTGGCCGCCTACAAGAACAACGAGAT
>DATGVV010000445.1:0-3178 GCA_035299885.1 Chloroflexota bacterium
CGGCCCCTTCATTAGACGCCGCCGCTGTCCTTGCCGGTGGTAAGCACGGTCCCCGGCCCAGGTGGTGCCGCTAACTTGCTAGCCCACGAGGGCATTCTCGCTCTGGGGTTAGTGGCGGCCGCCGCTCTCACCGCCGCTTTCTTTGCCTATGTGCACACGCTGAAACGGCAGCTCTATCTGCTGCTGTGGACAGCCGGATGGAGCCTGCTGGCGCTGCATTACCTGAGCCCTGCGCTGGAACCCGGGCTCGCTGCCGCGCCCTGGCAGGCGGCCTTGAATCAGTGGCTGCTGGCTGCGGCGGCGCTGCTGTTTTTCTGCGCTGCGCAGCTCTATGTGCAGGCGAACCCCTGGGTGCGCCAGCTCACGGCGGCAGGAGCGTTGTTTGTGGTTTGGACGGTGAGCTACCACCTGGGCTGGGTGAGCGTTTCGCCCGACCTCGGCGCGGCCATCGTGTTCTTCGGCATTGCCTGGCTGTTCTGGATGGAAAGTCGCAAGCAGGAGACCATAGCGGACCTGTTGTTGGCAGGCTCATTCATTGCTTGGGGGATGATGCTGATCGTGTCGCTGGCACCCAGCCCGCTGTCGGCGCAGTTGGGGCACGAGCTTCGCGTGCTGGCGATTGTCCCGCAGTTGTTCGCGGCGGGGCTGATGGTCATGGCGCTCTACGAGGAGGAAAAACGCCGGGTCGAACGCAACATGCTGGCGCTCTCGAACCTTAACCTGGCGACCTCGAGCTTCGCCGGCGGCGAAATCCAGAAAATGTTGTCCCAAGCGCTGGACCGCGTGTTAAACGTGGTGCGCATTCCCGCCGGCGCGCTCTTCCTGCATCACGGCGATCCGCAGGGGCCGACCTCGGTGGTGGCGGCAGGCTTGAGCGAGACCTTCTGCAGCGCCGCGCAGGAAGAAGGCCTTGACGACCACCTGGTGAACCTGGTGGCGCGCCTAGGCGGCCTAGTGGTCTTCCGCGACCTGGGGCGCGATGCCTCCTGGATGGCGCTGGAGCGCGAGCAGGCTTTCCGGCGGTTCCGTCAACTGGCCGTCCGCCAGGGTCTCCGGACCGTGGTGGGCATCAGCCTGCAAGCCAAAGAGCAGGCCTTCGGCGTCCTGCTGCTTGGCACGCCGGACGGCCGGCGATTTGCGCCCGCCGAGCTGCGGCTGCTGCTGGCGCTGGGCCACCAGATCGGCATGGCCGTGGAGAACAGTTACCTGATTCAGCAGACCTCGCGGCGCTCCGAGGAGCTGCACATCCTGAACGAGATCGGGCGCGTGCTGAGCTCGACGCTCGATAGCGACGCCCTGTTCGAGAAGATTCTTGCGGAGATGCGGCGGCTGTTCGACGTCTCCAGCTTCTGGATCGCCTTCTACGACAGCCACCGCAACGAGATTCGTTTCGAGCTCGAGGTGACCGGCGGGACGCGCCTGCCCAAGCGCACGCGCCCGGCCGGCGACCACCTGACCGAGTACCTGATCCGCACGCGCCAGCCGCTGCTGATCCGCGAGCGCTTCATGGAAGAGACCCGCCGGCTGGGCGTGCAGCCCCTCCACCAGACCGGGTGTTTCTGCGGCGTGCCGCTGGTGCTCTATGACCGCGCCATCGGCGTGATGGCGGTGCATAGTCTGCAGGAACGCATGTTCGACGAAGGGCACCTGGAGCTGATGCGCGTGCTGGCCAGCGAGGCCAGCATCGCCCTGGAAAACGCCCGGCTGTTCGGCGAGGAGCAAAACAAGTCGCGGCAGCTCACCCTGCTCAACAACGTCTCGCGTCACGCCATCACCACGCTGAACCCCGACGAGATGCTGGTGAAAATCGGCGAAGAGCTTGAGGTCGGCCTGACCTACAACCATATCGGCATCGGCCAGCTGGACTATTCCGCCAAGGAAGTGGTGATTCAAGTGGAAGCCGGGCAGCGCCGCGGCGCGCTGGGACGTCACATCGCGCTGGGCGAGGGATTGGTGGGTCAGGTGGCGCGCAGCGGCCAAATGCAAGTGGAGCGCGACTTGGCCGCCGCCGCGAGCCTCCCCGTGCTGGCCGATTCCGTTTCCGGCGTCGCCCTGCCCATTGTCTATGGCGATCAGCTGCACGGCGTGCTCTACGTGGAAACCTCGGAACCCTGCGACTTCTCCGACGAAGAACTGTTGCTGATGCGGACTTTGGCCGACCTGATCTCCGGCGCGCTGCACAACGCCCTGTCTTTCCAGAAAGCCCAGGAGCAAGCCATCACCGACGGCTTGACGGGCGTGAAGACGCACCGGTTCTTCATGGAGGCCCTCTCGGCGGAATGGAAGCGCTCGACGCGCGCGAGCCGCTCGTTCTCCTTGGTGCTGATGGACCTGGACCGCTTCAAGTTCGTCAACGACTTCCACGGGCACCTGGAAGGCGACCTGGTCCTGCAACGCGTCGGGCACATCCTGGAACAGAACTGCCGCCGGTCCGACGTGGTGGCACGCTACGGCGGCGACGAGTTCGTCATCCTGATGCCGGAGACAAACATCGAGCAGAGCCAGCAACTGGCTTCCAAGCTGCGCACCTGGATCGCCGCGGACCCGCTGCTGCGCGACAAGAACATCACCGCCAGCTTCGGCATCGCCAGCTTCCCGGTTCACGGGTCCACGCCGCAGGAGCTGATCCAGGTGGCGGATGCCTCGATGTACCTCTCCAAACACCAGGGTGGCAACGCCGTCTCCACCGCCGACCACTTTGACGCCGACGAAAGCAAGAAGTGGAAGCGCGACGTGCTCGAGGCTTATCTCGGCGTCACACTGAAGCGGTTGTTTTCCACCGGCCCCGAGGCTTTTGAGGAGATCTACGAGCGGCTGCAACACTTCGTCCACTCGCTGGCCGCTGGCCAGGGCGTCGCGCCCGGCGCCGATGGGCAGCCCTTTCCCGCCGCGCAGGCCTGCGAGGCCGCAACCCACTCCGGCGCGGAGCCCGCCCTGGGCACGGCCGCCCGCGTTCAGGCGTTGCCGCCGCCGGTGATGGATACGATCACCTCGCTGGCCTTGGCCATCGACGCCAAAGATCCTTACACCCAAGGCCATTCGCAACAAGTGGCCGCTTATGCCGTGTTGATAGGCGAAGCAATCGGTCTGGACGAAGCCCAGGTGGAAGAAATTCGCTTGGCCAGCGTGCTCCACGACGTCGGCAAAGTGGGCATCCCGGAGTCCATCTTGAACAAGA
>DATGVV010000446.1:0-5041 GCA_035299885.1 Chloroflexota bacterium
GCTCTGAGCCACCCCATGGTGGTCCCGCTAACGTTGAACCGACGAGTGCAATGCCCTTCACTGACGCCAGCTCACTTCAAGACGGCATCCGAGCCTACCTCACCCATCTCGACCGCCCGTCGTACATCTGTGACCTCGCCGCTGAAGCAGGCCTCCTCGCCCTCACCGCTGCCTTGCTGGAGACGCTGGCCGGCGACGACCAAGAAGCAGTCGGCATCGCCTCGATGTTCATTGGCGATGCAACTTCCTACGTCTTCGTTCACAACGGCGAGCGCCACTGCACCATCCCCAGACTCCACGACGCTCTGGTCGCCGCCGGCCTGTTCGACGTCCTCAGCACCAACCTCTACCGGCCTAACGCATCCATTCGACACACGTCCATCCAACGCTTGTCCCGATCGTCTTCCTGGACGAAGGGAGGCCATTTCCTAGTGGCCGCCCTGCCTCACTACATGGACCATTACCCCTTGGAGCTCCCCAGTCTCCTGGGTGAAATCTCCTGGCGCCCCCGCTGGCGCAACCGGCTAGACATTGTCCGCCAGGCTGCTACGCACCCGCTCCACCTCACTCGCTGGGCATCCGTGGACCACTTGGAGTCGAGACTCGATAAACGCAGTGCCCGCGCCCGCAAGGCCAAGCAGCTCCTGCGTCAGCTCGCTCAGGATCCTAATCCTTGGATCCGAGCGGAAGCGGGTGGACACCTGCGGGAGCTCCGCGCCCCCCCTCCCCGGACGCTCCCGGTTATCCAACAGCGCCTCGCAGAGCGCGACTACATCGGCTTCTTCAGCGTTTCAATCTCCGTATCCAACTACCTCTCCATCACTGGGGCTTCCGATTACACCGACGCCATGGTGGACGACATGGCCTGCTGGCTCGAGCAGCGCCCCTTACTCCCCGGCGAAGACCGTGAAGCCTACTACCACGCCTTCGGCGATTTCCACGAAAACATGCGGTGAGGTGTGTCAATTTCGTAGCGCCGTCTCAGCCAAGACTGCAGCGTTCGTAGCCGCCTTCCGCGCTGTTTCGCTAGTGGGCAGACTATGGGTAGCTATTATCTACACCCAATTCTCTCGGCGTCGGCCCCGCCGGAGTCGGCACATCGGCCAGTCGCGCGCAGAGGCCCTCCAGTGCGTCGATTCCATCCTCGACTGCTGCAGTCTCGTCGTCGCTCAGCGGAATCTCCTGCTTCAGCCGAAGCAGGTTGGCCTTCCCCTCCAGTAGCTGCGCTCGCGTCGAGCCCTTCGGCATGTAGAACGAGCATTTGGCGCAGGCCATCCGGTGCGGACACTGGTCGAAGAAGTCGTACGTGCAATACCCATGGCCGAGGTCGTAGAACCGCCACGCCTGTCCGGCGGCAGTGACAATGGCCATTTGAAAGTCCCCGGTTTTGGCCAAGTAAAAGTCCCCACCCCAGCTCGTCAGGGAGAGGTCATATAAGGACCTCCTCGAGCGCGAGCGTCGCGTAGGCGGAACGACTCGCCGCTGGTGACGACCACCACGGCGTGATGCAGTAAGCGGTCCAGCAGGGCCACGGCGGTGGTCGGTTCCGGAAGGAAGCGGCCCCACTGGTCGAAGGGGTAGTGGCTGGCAATGGCCAAACTGCGGCGCTCGTACGCGGCGGCCACGAAGCGAAACAGCAGCTGGCTGCCGGTGCTGTCGAGCGGCGCGAAGCCAAGGTCGTCGACGATGACCAGGTCGTTACGCAATAGGCCATCGATGATCCGGCCGACGGAGTTGTCGGCCAGGCCGCGGTACAGCGCTTCGACCAAACTGGTGGCCACGAAATAGCGTACCCGCCGGCCAGTGGCCACGGCGGCGTGACCCAGCGCGACGAGCAGGTGCGACTTGCCCGTGCCAGGCGGTCCGACCAGACAGGGATTCTCGGCCGCCGTGACCCACTCCAGGCCGGCCAGGTAGTCGAAGGTGGCCTGGGGCACGGACGAGGCGGCGAGCTGGAACTGGTCCAGCGTCTTGCTGACCGGGAAGCCGGCGGCCTTGAGCCGGGCCGCGTGGTTGGATTCGTCACGGGCCGTGATTTCGGCCTCCAGGAAGGTGCGCAGCAGCTCTTCCGGCGCCCAGCGTTGGGTCTTGGCGGTCTGCAGGACCTCAGGGGCGATGGTCCGGATGCGCGCCAGCTTGAGGCGCTTGAGCCCAGCGAACAGATCGGCTGGCAGCGCTGGCGCGGCCGCCGTCACGCCAGCACCGCCAGTCCGTAGTCGCTGAGTGGACGCTCGGGCACCGCGGGCAAGTCCAGGGTCAGTGGTTCGCCGGCTGGACAGGGTGTGGCCACGCCGGCGCCGGCCAGGAGGATCGACCGCACGTCACTGGCTCTGAAGCGCCGAAAGGCGACCGCGCGCTGCAGCGCGGCCACCAGAGCCGGACGTCCCCAGGCCAGCTCCAGGGTCAGGATGTCGGCCAGCTCACCGCTCAATCGGGAGGTGCCCGCCGCGGCGCCCAGCCGGAGAAACTGCTCGGCGGTGACGCCCAGCCCGACGAAGGCGATTTCGACCGCAGTGCGGGGCCGGATGGCCCGCACCGGTCGCCGCACGGCCCCGCCGTAGTGCTCATCGCAAACCGACACCTCGCCGGGTGCGACCACGGCATGGTGGGCGACCGCAGTCTCGCCGTGAACGATGGCCACGACCCCGTCGTGGACGCTGACCGTCACCGTGCGGCCACGCAGCACCTCGGGCACGGAGTAGCGGGCCGAGCCGAAGCGCACCAGCGACAGCCGGTTGACCGTCCGCACCTCGCCCTGGCGCAGCGGTGGCCGCAGCGACGGCAGGTGGCGCAGCTGGGCCCGCTCGACCGCTAGACGCTCGACCGGGACGGCGGCGATCTCGCTGTGCACGCGCCCGTTGACCTCGGCGCACCACACTCGGGCGGCAGGGTTGGCCTCGGCCAGCGTGGCCCAACTCCCGACCGGCACCACCAGGTCGGACTTGGCGTAGCCGACCAGGTTCTCGACCACGCCCTTCGATTCCGGGTCGGCCGCCTCACAGAAATCCGGCCGGAAGCCGTAGTGGGTGGCGAAACGCACATAGTCCGGGTGGGGCACGACGACGTTGGCCACCACGCCGGCTTTGAGGCAGCCCATGCGGTCGGCCAGCACCACGGCCGGTACGCCGCCCAGCTCCTCGAAGCACTCGGCCAGGAGCTCCAGCGTCGTCTCGCGGCGCTGGTTGGTGGCGAAGCGCACGAAGCGGTAGCGGCTCCAGGCCAGCACCGCGCAGAACACCTGCAGCCCGTCAATGGTGCCCCAGTCGATGACCAGGTGCTCACCCGGCACCGGCACCCATGGCCGGTAGCTGCGCCGCTGCCGGCGCCATTCACCTTTGGCCAGCGCTACAGCTCGTCGGAAGTTGCGGGCCGAACCGGCGTACCCGGCCGCCTGCGCCGCCGGCAGCAGCCGCTTGGCCGAGATCCGGCCGTCAGTCTCCTGGATTCGCTTGGCGATGAGGTCCATGACCGCATCGGTGTTGTGGGGCCGTGGCGGTCGCTCCGCCGGCCACCTGGCGCCTCGCTCCACCACGCGACGCACCGTCTTGTGGGTCGTGCCGCACAGCTGGGCGGCAGCTCGATAGCTGCCCAGCTCGCGGTACGCGTGCATGATGTCCATTCGTTCCCTCGCTGTCTTCAGTAGGCTCTGCCTCCGCGCCGTTATGGGTGGTGGTGGCCACCACCACCCATAACGGGCAGGTCAGGCCGTCTCTTCTTCTAGGTCAGGTGAGGGGTGGGGACTTTTGTTGGCCATACCTGGGGACTTTTACATGGCCGCGCGCACTGCCCCCTGCGCGTTGCCACCAAAGCTGCAGTGTGTGCGTAGATTATGTGCGGTCGCTTGGCCCATACGATAGTGGGAACACTACAGGAAATCTTGCCGAAAGAGCACGGCTCGAATAGAGCACATTTTCATGATCGGTCGGATGAAGTTTATTGGTGATAGCTGCAGCTACCCGCTAGCCTGGCACTCGCCCGAGATACCCGATGATCGGGGTGGGACGGAACGTCCCGGGGGCGGTTCGCTTTCCAGTGAGTCTTCACGAAGCCAAGCTTTCCTCAGCGTTTCCCGCGGCGGTGCCGACCATCCGCAATGCCGAGACAAGCAAGGCGTTCCAAATACCGGCGGCTGGGGCTACTAGACTGCGACTGCCCCGACCGCCCCGATAACTGCCTTTCCAGCAGTTTCGCATCGATCAGCGCCTCGTGAGCCGCCAACAGTTGAGAGTAAATGAGTCCCTGCTGTCCGTCCAAGAACCCGCGCTTTATGAAGTACATCCAAAAGAACCGAATGGCCGGCCTTCCAGGCAGCCGATACCACACACGTGTTTTGAGCGCACGGCGACGCTCAGGCCAGGATCCAACCAGGCTGCCTCTTCTTTGATCGTGGACGACGCCGTTGCGCCATTTATGCATCTCCTCGGCCTCGAGGGTCGCATATCGCAGGTGCCTCCAGATAAAGGCATCTATTCCTTTGAGGTTCTCGTGGAGCAATGCTTCCTTCAGGAAACCGGCTCGTCCATCCAACAGCACCGATTCGTGGACCAGACGAGCCTCGAATCGTCCCTTTTCCCGGCGAAACAAGCGGAGTGTGTAGTCTGGATACCACCAAGCGTGCTTGAGTACGCGTCCCAGGAATATGTTCTGTCGGGGTACATAAAACCCCTCAAAGGCGCCTTCACTAATGACGCTTTCGATTTCCCGCCGCCCGGCCGGTGTAATCATCTCATCGGCATCGAGGAAAAGCACCCACGGCGTCGTAATGGGCAAGCTTTTTAGGGCCCAGTTCTTTTGAGCTGCATATCCCTCCCAAGGATGCTTATAGACAGCGGCGCCTGCTTGGAGAGCCAGTTCCTCAGTCCCATCAGAACTCCCACAGTCGATGACGTAAACTGGGCCGAGCTCAGTTGCGGACGCGATCGCCCGTTCAATGTGAAGCTCCTCGTCCAAGGTTGGGATAATGACTGCAAGCTCGACTGACATCTTGGGCCTCAATTCGTACCCGTTTGGAGCACGGGGTCGCCCGCTGCCGGACATTGCG
>DATGVV010000447.1:0-8652 GCA_035299885.1 Chloroflexota bacterium
TTTCCGCCGCGCCGTGACGGTCTCGCGTCTTCGGGCGCTACAACTGCAGCTCGCGGGGACGGTACTGCAGGGCTTCGGCGACGTGCTCGGGGTGGATGTCGGCCGAGGCCGCCAGGTCGGCGATGGTGCGGGCCAGTTTGAGCAGGCGGTGGAAGGCGCGCGCGGAGAGGTGCATCTTGGCCATGGCGCTGCGCATCAGGTTCTGGCCGGCCACGTCCAGGCGGCAGAACTGGCGGACCTGGGCCGGGCCCATGTCGCCGTTGCAGATGATGTCCGTGCCGGCGAAGCGCTCGCTTTCACGGGCTCGGGCAGCCTCGACGCGAGCTCGGACGGTGGCCGAGGGCTCGGCCGGAGCGGTGTCCGCCAGCTTCTCGTACTCGATGCGCGGCACGTGCGTGTGGATGTCAATGCGGTCAAGAAGCGGACCGCTGATCTTCTTCTGGTAGCGCAGGATGGCCGTCGAGGTGCAGGTGCAGTCGCGCACCGGGTCATCGAAAAAGCCGCAGGGGCAGGGGTTCATCGCCGCGATGAGCATGAAGTTGGCCGGCATGGTCACGGTCCCGGCGGCGCGACTGATGGTGACCACGCCATCTTCCAACGGCTGGCGGAGGACTTCCAGCGCGCGGCCCTGGAACTCCGGCAGCTCGTCCAGGAACAGCACGCCGCGATGGGCCAGGCTGACCTCGCCCGGCTTGGGCCATCGCCCGCCACCGACCAAGCCGATATAGCTGGTAGTGTGGTGCGGGGCGCGGAATGGCCGCTGCAGCACGAGCGGCGTTTCCGATGGGAGCAGGCCGGCAACGCTGTAGATTTTGGTGACCTCGATCGCCTCGTTGAGGGAGATCCTGGGCATGATCGACGGGGCGGCGCGGGCGATGAGCGTCTTACCGGCTCCCGGCGGACCGGTCATGATCATGTTGTGTCCGCCGGCCACGGCCACTTCGAGGCCGCGCCGAACGTGCTCCTGGCCGCGCACCTCCGACAGGTCGAGGTCCGGTTCGGGCTCGGCTTGGCCGTTCGCGGGGTTGAACGGCACCGGATCGAGGTGCAGCAGCCCGCGCAGATACAGCGCCAGGTCGGCCAGCGATTGGATGGGGATCACGGTTACGCCCTCGACGAGGGCCGCCTCGGCGGCGTCGATGGCGGGCACGAACACGCTCTCGATGGCCTTGTCCTTGGCCAGCGTGACCATGGACAGGATGCCGGCCGTGTGGCGCAAGCTGCCGTCGAGCGACAGCTCGCCCAGGAAGAGCTGCTGGCCGGCTTGCAGCGGCAGTTGCTCGGACGCGGCTAGGATGCCGACGGCGATCGGCAGGTCGTAGGCGGGACCTTCTTTCTTGAGGTCCGCCGGCGCCAGATTGGCGGTAATCCGCTTATCGGGGAAGTACAGGCCGGAATTGCGAATGGCCGCTCGCACACGCTGCCGGGCCTCGTTGACCGCGGCATCCGGCAGCCCCACCACGTCGAACCGCGGCAGCCCCTGCGAGATGTCGATCTCCACCTGCACCAGCGCCCCCTCGAGCCCCACCACGGCCCCGCTGAGGCACTTAGCAAGCATGCTGGACCGGATTGTACGTCTTCTTCCGCTCCATCTGGTCTGATTACTTGATGGACTACGTCATCCGGATCGCCGCGGCTGAGGATGCCGACACCCTGCTGGGGCTGATTGATGCACTGGCGGATTACGAGCATCTCCCTCGGCCGGATGGGGAGGCGCGGCCGCGGCTGGTGGAGCATGGCTTTGGGGGCGAGCGGCTGTTTCGGGCGCTGCTGCTGGAGGTGGGCGGAAGAGCGGTGGGCTATGCGCTGTACTTCTTCACGTACTCGACGTTCCTGGCGCGGCCGTCGCTGTATCTGGAGGACATTTTCGTGCTGCCGGAGGAGCGTAACCATGGTTACGGCACGGCACTGATGCGCCACCTGTCGCGGGAGGCGCTGAAGGCCGGCTGCGGACGGATGGAGTGGCAGGTGCTCGATTGGAACGAGCCTTCCATCCGTTTCTACGAAGGGTTGGGCGCCAAGCGCATGCGGGACTGGCTGCCCTACCGGCTGACGCCCGAGGCGATGGAGCGGCTAGTCGAGTAAGACCGAGCGAGCAAAATAGATGCCATGAGACATATCGATGTGCATACCCACTTTCTGTGCCTGGACTTCGTGAAGCACCTACAGGGGCGCTCGTCCCTGCCGCGGACGGTTCAGGAAGGCGGTGTATACGTCATGCAGTGCGCGCCTGGATTGCGATTGCCGAGCGTGCCAAACATCGTGGACATGGATGTCAAGCTGAAGGACGCGGATGAGATGGGCATCGAGCTGTCGGTGCTGAGCCACGGCATCCCGGGGCCGGACGTGCTGGGTGGCGACGAGGCCGACGACTGGGCCTGCCGGATGAACGACTACCTGGCGTCGATCATTGACCGTTACCCGGGCCGGTTTCTAGGCTTCGGCAATCTTGGGTTTGGCAGTGCTGAGCGTTCCCTCGCAGAGGCCGACCGGTGTATCAGGCAGCTTGGCTTCAAGGGCATCCAGCTCTTCTCGAACATCAACAACCGAGTCCTGGATTCGCCCGAATTCTTGCCGGTCTACAGGCACATTGCCGAGCTCGGCGTGCCGCTCAACATGCATCCCGGCATCCCGCTCAATCGCGTCGGCGTGGACCGCTCCAGCCTGATGGTGTCGCTGGCGTTTCTATTCGATACCGGTCTCAACACGCTGCGACTCATCGAGAGCGGAATCTTCGACCAGGCGCCCGACCTGAAGCTCATCGTGCCGCACGTGGGTGGCGTCCTGCCCTACCTCAAAGGTCGGATCGAGGCGTATAGCCGCCACACGCTGCAGTTCCACGACATGGTGCCGCTGCAGCACCCTGTCGGCCATTACCTGGACAAGTTGTATATCGACACGGTGTGTTACCACCCGGAAGCGCTGGACTACTGCCACCGGTTGCTGGGGCCCGACCGCATCTTGTTCGGGACCGATCATCCCTTCGGCGATTACAAGCTCAAGGCGGAGATGGTGGATAAGCTCGACTGGCCGGACGCCGACAAGCAAAAGATGTACGAAGGCAACGCGATGGCCCTTCTGGGCGTCTAGTCCCGGATATCCTGCAGGAACCACTCAGTGGGAAGCTCGCGGCCAAGCCCCTGGGCGCGCGCGGCCTCGTAGACTTTGCCGGCCACAGCCCAAAACTGGTTGCCCTGCAGATTGCCCCGCTCGGAGTAGGTGATCTCCTGGTCCGACGTGCGGCCGGGAGCGCGTCCGGTGAGGAGATCTTCGAACGACACGCGCCTGGCGCGCATCTGGAGGTCGCGCCGGCGCAGCTCGGTGCGGCTCATACGATGGTGCTGCCAGACGGGATTGTCGGGCTGGGCGTGGTAGCCAACGTGCTCGTCCGGCACTTCCCACTCGGGCCGGCCGATAGGTCCGGGCGCGGTGCCCAACCGCAGGTACACGTCGACGCGCTCCTGGAAGGTGGCGTCGTCGGGCCGGCCGCCGATGCATGTGACGTGGGTGCCAGGCTCGAGCCAATCGGACATGGGCAGCGGCACGGCTGAATCGGTGCAGCCGGCTACGGCGTCGGCCCCTCGGAAGACCTCGCTGGGATGGTCCACCGCCTCGACCTCGAGGCCGTACTGTTCGGCGATTTCGCGCGCGTAGGCCTCGCGATTGGCCTTGGTCGGGCTGTAGACTCGGCCCCGCCGAATTCCGGGCCGGGCATGCAGGAACGCGGCGACGTGGCTGCGGGCCATACCGCCAGAGCCGAGCATGCCCAGCACCTCGACCTTCTGCTTGGCCATGTACTTGAGGCCGATGCCAGAGTCCGCGCCGACGCGGAAATGCTGCAGCACACCATCGTTGATGATGGCCAGTGGCTCGCCGGTGCGGACGTCATTCAGTAGGATGAGGCCGCAGAATTTGCCTGGCCGAGAGCAGTACTTCTCCTGGGTGCGCGCGCCCTCGTACTCGCGCTCGTAGATCACGTCGGACTTCATGCGGATGGCGAAGTAGCCCGCCGTGGCAGAGCCGCCCTCCATGGTGCCCCATTGATAAACCCGCTCGTCCTCGCCCGTTGGGATGCGGATATCGATACGCAGCCGGCAGACGGAGTCCCCGCGGGCGAGCTGCTGGTAGGCGTCTTCGAGGGCGTCCATGGCCATGGGCATGGTGAGCACCTGGCCGACCTCGTCGTTATTGATGAGCAGCATGGCTAGGCCGGCTGGCGGCCGCGGACCTTCTGCAGGAGGCCGGCAGCGCGCTCGAGAGTCTCCATTTTCTTAGGGAAGGCGAAGCGGATCTTCGTTCGGCCGAGGGCCGGATCGTGGTAGAAGCTGCTGCCGGGCACGGTCGCCACGCCAACGTCGCGGACGAGGTAGGTGGCGAAGTCCAGGTCGCTGCCGTAACCGAAGCCGCTGATGTCGGTCATCACGTAGTAGGCGCCGTGGGGCTGGTAGACGCGGAAGCCGAACTCGCTCAGGACCGGCAGCAGGAAATCGCGGCGCTCGCGGTAGCCGGCCAGGAGCTGGTCGTAGTAGCTGGGCGGCAGGTGCAATGCGGCGGCCGCGGCCATCTGCAGCGGCGCGGCGGCGCCGACGGTCATGAAGTCGTGCACCTTGCGTATAGCGTCCGTCAGCAGCGGCGAGGCAATGGCGAAGCCGAGCCGCCAGCCAGTGACGCTAAAGGTCTTGGATAGGCCGCTGATGGTGACAGTCCGGTCGGCCATGCCGGGCAGGGTGGCGATGCTGATGTGCTCGCCCTCGTAGACGAGGTGCTCGTAGATCTCGTCCGTGAAGGCCACGGCATCGTGCTCGATGCACAGCTGGGCGATGAGGTCCAGCTCCTCGCGAGCGTAGACCTTTCCGGTGGGATTGTGGGGCGTGTTGATGATGATGCCGCGCGTGCGGCTGGTGAAGGCGGCGCGGAGCTCGTCGAAATCGATGGACCAGTCGGGCTCGTGCAGCGTCACGAAGCGCGGCGTTGCCCCGGACAGAATGCAGTCCGGCCCGTAGTTCTCGTAGAAGGGTGAGAAGCAGACGACTTCGTCGCCGGGGTCGATAATGGCCATGATCGAGGCGAGCATCGTTTCGGTCGCGCCGCAGCAGACGGTAATCTCACGCTCGGGATCGATGCTCCGCCCCCAGGCGCGGCCGTACTTCTGGGCGATGGCCTGGCGCAGCGGCGGCTGGCCCCAGGTGATGGCGTACTGGTTGTAGTCGTCGCGGATGGCCTGGACCGCCGCTTCCTTGACGGCTTCAGGCGCGGCGAAATCAGGGAAGCCCTGGGCCAGGTTGACGCCGCGGTCGCCGTGGTACTGCAGGATCTGGCGCGTCATGTCCCGAATCACAGACTCGGTGAAGAGGCCGGCCTTATGGGAAATGCGCGGCATCGACGTTTAGCTAGGAATGGCTCCGAGCTGCTGCAGCAGGCCGAGCGTGTCCGTCTGATCCCAGCGCTCCACAATTTGGCCGCTGGCGATGCGGTCGATCACGATCCCGCCAAACGTTATCTGCTTGCCTGTTGGGGGAATGCCCATGAGCGGTCCTTGATGGGTCGCACGGGCGGTCCAGCGCCAGACCACTTTGTCGCCCTCGGCAATCAGGTCGTCGATGGTTGACCGTATGTCCGGCAGGGCGGCTCGCACGGCGGTGATGGTCTGCTTTTGGCCCTCACGGCCGGGCGGCTGCCCCGGGAGCGGGTTGTGGGTCACAAAGTCAGGCGCAAATGCCTCATCGATGACTGCTGCCCGGCCCTGATTCCAGAACTCATCATTGAGCCGCCGGACCAGGGCTTTGTTGTCTTCAAGCCCCATAGTGCCTCTCTCCTACTGAAGTTTCGACGCGTGCGTGGGAATGCTATCGCTAAAGCATCGCCCGGAGAGCTGTTTCCAGATCGGTGAAGGCGAAGCGATAGCTGCTGTCGAGGAGGCGGGCAGGGCGGACGCGCTGGTCGGGCAGGAGTAGCTCGCTGGCCATTTGGCCGAGGATGAGGCGGGCGGCGAAGGCGGGCAGGGGCATCAAGGCCGGACGGCCCAGGACGCGGCCGAGGGTGGCGGCGAACTCGCGCTGGGGGACGGGGTTGGGGGCGACGACGTTGACGGGGCCGCTGACATCGTCTTGTGTGAGCGCGTGGACGAGAGCGCCGGCGACGTCCTCGAGGGCGATCCAGCTCCACATCTGGCGACCGTTGCCGACAGGGCCGCCAAGGCCGAGCTTGGCAACCGTGAGCAGCGGCTTGAGCGCGCCGCCTTTCGGGCTGAGGACGATGCCGAAGCGGGTGTGGGCGGTACGGATACCGGCCTGCTTAGCCGGGTCGGCGGCGGCTTCCCACTGGCGGCAGACCTCGGCTAGGAAGCATTGGCCCGCGGAGCTGCTCTCGTCCAGGACCTCGCCGGGACGGTGGCCGTAGTAGCCGATGGCGGAGGCGAGTACGAGGGTAGCGGGCTTTTGCGTGAGCTTGGCCAGCGTTTCGGAGAGCAGGCGCGTTCCACGAACACGGCTGTCGAGGATTTCCTTCTTCTTGGCCGCGGTCCAGCGGCCGCTGGCGATGGATTCGCCGGCCAAATGGACGGCGGCGTCGAAGCCTTCCAGTTGGCCGCCCTCGAGCCGGCCGGCATCGGGATCCCAGCCAATGGCGCCGGGCCTGGGGGAGCGCGTCAGGGCAGTGACGGAATGGCCGGCTGACCGGAGCTTGGCGCTGAGCGTGCTCCCGATCAGGCCGTGGGCGCCGCTGATGAGGACGTTCATGGGCGGACGGTAGCGCGGCGGATGTGACGCGGTGCGCAGATTCTGTTCGGGGTTCCCTCACCCTATTCCCTCTCCCGCTGCGGCGGGAGAGGGAATAAAGGAGCGCAACTTTGGGGGGAAGGCTGTCGTCAAAAAGGGGTGCGCGCTGTTAGGCTGAAACGGCTTCCGTGGGCCTAACCCGTTTCGCGCTGCGTAATCCCCTCGTCATTGCGGCGATCACCGTCATGCTGGCGGTGTTTGGGCTGTACTCCTACTTCACGATGGGGATCGGGGTGGTGCCCAACATCAGCTTCCCGGGGGTGACGATTGTCACGACCGATGCGGGCGCCGACCCGGCCACCGTCGAGACGCAGATCACGAAGCCGCTCGAGGACGCTGTCTCGACGCTGCCCAACATCGACCAGATCGTGTCCTTCTCGAACGAGGGCATCTCGCAGGTCACGGTCCAGTTCACCACGGCCGCCAACTCGAAGCTGGTGGCGGTTGACGTCGAGCGGGTTGTCAACTCGGTGCGGTCCAAGCTGCCGGCCGAGGCCGAGCCGCCGTCGATTACCAAGTTCGAGACCAGCCAGATACCGGTCATCGTCGTTACGCTGTCCGGGCCGCAGCCTCTGGACCAGATCCAGCAGGTGGCCAAGGATCGGGTGCAGCGCGCCTTCGAGACGGTGCACGGCGTGGCCGCGGTGCAGCTGACCGGGGGGCCGACGCGAGAGGTCCAGGTCAAGGTCGACCTCGACAAGCTGCAGGCGCACGCGCTGGGGCTGAACTCCGTCCAGCAGGCGCTTCAGACGGAGCAGATGGAGCTGCCCGCCGGGTCGCTGCCGGCGAGCGGCAAGGACGTCAACGTGCGCTTCAGCGGGCTGGTCAAGACGCCGGCCCAGATCGGCAGCATCATCGTCGCCCAGCAGCCCCAGGGGCCGGTGTACGTGCGCGACGTGGCGACCGTCGACGACGCCTTCAAGAAGACGACCACCATGAGTCGCGTCGACGGCACGCCGGCAGTAACCTTCGTGGTCACCAAGCTAGCGTCGGCCAACAGTATCCAGGTGTCGCGCGACGTTCGCAAGGTGATGGCCCAGCTGGAGCCCAGCTTGCCCAGCGGCATGCATTTCGGCGTCGGCTACGACGTGTCGCTGTACGCGCAAATGTCGTTCAACACCATCCAGAAGACACTGCTGGAGGCGGTGCTGTTCACCGGCCTCATCCTGCTGCTGTTCCTGCACACCTGGCGCAGCACGCTCATCGTCCTGATCTCGATCCCGACGTCGGTCCTGAGCACGTTCGGGGTTATGAACCTGCTGGACATGAACCTAAACCTGTTCTCCATGCTGGCGCTGACGCTGTCGGTCGGCATCCTGGTGGACGACAGCATCGTGGTGCTGGAGAACATCTACCGCCATCTGGGGCTGGGCGAGCCACCCTGGGTGGCCGCTATTAACGGCCGGGGCGAGATCGGCCTGGCGGCCATCACCATCACCATGGTGGACGTGGCCGTGTACCTGCCCATCGCGCTGATCCCGGGCATCTCAGGCGAGTTCATCCGGCCCTTCGCACTGGTGATCGCGGCCGCGACGATCACGTCGCTGCTGGTGTCTTTCACGCTCACGCCGCTGCTGGCCAGCCGCTACCTGCAGTTGGAGCAGGCGGTCAGCCAGGGCGGTGGCTGGCTGGCCCGCTTCGGCCGCAAATGGGACACCGGCTTCGAACGGCTGGGCCACACGTATCAGCAGCTGCTCGGGCGTGTGTTGAATGGCCGCGTGCTGCGCTTCCTGCCGGGCTCGCGGGGCAGGCGTGGCATCGGGGCGCGCTGGCTGGTGATTGCTATCGGCTTGCTTAGCCTGGTGGTGGGGTTGGGCACACTGGCTACCGGGCGGATTGGCTTTGACATCTTCCCCAGCGGCGACCAGAGCGAGGT
>DATGVV010000448.1:0-5410 GCA_035299885.1 Chloroflexota bacterium
CGTCCGCTGCGGCGGAAGATCCTTCGGCCTTCGGCCTCAGGATGACAACGAGGAGCTAGCGGGCGCGCACCTTGTCGAAGCAGTCACTGCAGTAGACCGGCCGGTCGTTCCTGGGTAGGAACGGGACCTGGGTCTCGACGCCGCACTCAGCGCAGATGACGTCGTGCATCTCGCGCCGCGGGCGGAAGCCGCCGCCGGGGTAACTGCCGCTCTGGCGTGCGATTTTAGCAGCCGAGCGGCAAGACGGACAGCGCTTCGGCTCGTTCATAAGACCCTTCATCTGGTAGAACTGCTGCTCGCCCACGGTGAAGGTGAATTCGGCGCTGCAGTCGATGCAGGTCAGGGTCCTATCGGCAAGGCTCATCGTAACCTCCTAAGCTTGCGCCGCACTATACATGGCGCAAGGGACAAATGCAACACCTTCGCCGCAACATTTTTGGCCCTTGCCTGTAGTGCCTAGGCCGCTGGCTTGGAGGTCCGGACCTCGGGGTGGTCGGCCAGGTATTTCACGGCCGACAGCAGCTGGTTGTCGCTGCTGTCCTGGAAGTTGCCAGGCCCGAGCTGTTTGATCCTGGTGGGCGTCAGCACGTCACTCTGCGAGGCCAGCCGCACCGGCACGTCGGGCTGGATGCCCTTGCCCTTGATCAGCTGGCCGTCCGGGGTGAGCCATTCCGAGGTCCCGAGCAGGATGGCCGATCCGTCTTTGAGCCGGAACGTACTGAGCACCGTGCCCGTGCCGAAGGTGGTTTGGCCCACCAGCGTGGCGCGGTGGTTCTGCTCCAGGGCCCCGGCGACGATCTCCGCCGCGCTGGCGGTGCCCCCGTTGATCAGCACCGTGAGCGGCACGCCGACGGCCACACCTCCGGGCTTGGCCGCGATGCGGCGTTCGCGCTGGCCGTCCTTGACGATGACGACTGTGCCGTCGCCAAGGAACTGGCTGGCGACGTCGACCGCTTGATCGAGGATGCCACCCGGGTTATCGCGCAGGTCCAGAACGATGCCCGAGACGTGCGCGTCCATGGCCGACTTGAGGGCGTTCTTGAGGTCATTCGTGGCGCCGCCGCTGAACTGCGACAGGCGCACGTCGGCCACATTGGAGTCCGGCAGGATCTCGTACGATACCGGGCGCGAGCGGATACGCTGGCGCGTGATCGTGACGTCCTCCGGCAGGTCGGAGCCTTGGTGGATGACGGTCAGCGTGATGGTAGTGCCGGCGTCTCCGCGCACCCTGGTGATCAGCTCCGGCAGCCCTAGATGGCTCACGTCCTCGCCATTGATGCGCATGATGGCGTCGCCCGACTTGAGGCCGGCCTGCTCAGCTGGACTGCCCTCGAGCGGCGCAATGATGATGGGCTGGCCATTGCGCAGTCCCACCTCGGCGCCTATGCCGGTGAACGAACCTCGCAGCGCGTTCTGCTCCTGCCGGAAGGCGTTGGGGTTCAGGAACCGGCTGTGGCCGGTATCGCCCAGGCTGTTGACCATGCCCTGTATGGCGCCGTAGGTCATCTTCTGCACGTCAATTGCCGACTTGTTCACGTAGTTGCGGGTGACCACCTGCCAGGCCTCCCAGAAGAGGCTGAAGGTCGGCGCTACGTCGGCTGGCTCGGTCGAGCTGGATGAGAGCTGGCGCTCGATGCTCCCGGGCACATGCAGCCACTCGAACACCGTCGCCCCATAGCGGGCGCCGCCCACAAACGAGGCGCACATCAGGATGACGAAGGTTCCGGAAGCCAAACCGTAGCGCAGCGCTCTCATGGTGACGTGAATGGTAGCCAGGCTACTGTTTGTTGGTAGTGCGGGACATCCTCGGCGAGATTGACGGCCTGGCTCAGGCCGTGCTGGACCAGGTACGAGCGCGCGGCCGTCCGGAAGCCATCGAGCAGACGGTGATACTCGGGCTCACGCGCAGCACTGAGGCGGTGCTGCATCTGTCGCAGCAGCTCGAGTCTGGGCGGCTGCCCCGGGATGAGGCCGAGGCCCTAGCCGAGGCGCTGAGCCAGGTGGATCAGAAGCTCGCCTTCTTTCAGGGCTGCACGATGCGCCGCTCGTCGGCGCAGGCGGCACGCTACGGCGACGACGCCGAGGACTACGCGGTCGAGGCTGAACGTCTGGCCGAAACGGCCCGCTCGAATGGGAATATCCATGACCTGGTGCAGGCCTACAAGCGCCTCGAAGCCTTGGAGGCGCGTGTGGTCGAGGTGCGGGGAGCCACCAAATCCGGCGCCGGACCTGAGCTGCGCGTGCTGGACCTGCCGCGGGCTCGCGTGCTGGCGGCCCGGCGCGTCATCGGCGGCGCGATTACCAGCCTGGATGAGGATTGAGACCGGATATGTCATCCTGAGGCCGCGGGCCGAAGGACCTTCCGCCGCGGCGGAAGACGAGAAGGTTCTTCGCTTTGCTCAGAATGACACAGGACGCTTCGTTTCAAGGAGTAGCCATGCATGCATGGAGCTTTCTGGCGCTCGCCGTGAGCGCACTCGCGCTTGCGGCATGTGGTGGAAGTACGCCCGCGGCTACGCCCGCCACGAGCACCGCGGCCGCTGCCTCGGCCAAACCCGCCGCCAGCGTGGCAGCCTCAGCCAGCCCCGCTGCCAGCGCGCCGGCGTCAGCCTCAGCCAAACCAGCTGCCAGCGGCGCAGGCGGACTGGTGACGGTGAAGGTGGGCAACTCCAGCGCAAGCCCAACAAACGGCGGCGAGTACGTGGCCAATGGGCTGGGCTTCTTCGAGAAGCAAGGCATCAAGATCGAGCACGTCACGTTCAACGCCGCCTCCGCGGTCGCGCCAGCCCTGGCCACGGGCGAGGTGGATGTAGCTGACGTGGGCGTGAACCCGGCCATGTTCAACACCATGGCGGCGGCTCTCGGCGCCAAAGTGGTCGCCGACAAAGGCTACGCGCCGCCCGGCTTTGGCTCTGCCTCGGTGTTGGTGCGCAAGGACCTGGCTGACAAAGTGAAGGGCCCGGCCGATTTCAAGGGCCTCAACATGGGCATGACCCCGCCCGGGCTGGGCACCTCAGCCGGCTATGCGCTGACGCAATGGCTGGCGATCGGCAACGTCACACCGAACGACGTCCACATCCAGCCGCTGGCCTTTCCCGAGCAGCCGGCAGCTCTCAGCAATAAAGCGCTCGACGCAGCCATGACGGCCGAGCCATTCGCTACGCAGGCCATCAACGCCGGTTTCGCCGTGAGGCTCACCACCTGGGACAAGATGGTGCCCAACCAGCAGATTGCCGGCTATGCCTACTCGGCCAAGTTCATCCAGAACCGCGACGCGGCAACCAAGTGGATGACGGCCTATGTCCAGGGCATCCGGGCGTACGACGATGCCTTCCTGAAGAACAAGGACAAGGACCAGATCATCGAGATCATGGCCAAGGAGACGCCCATTAAGGACGTCAAGCTGTGGGGCCAGATGATCCCGGCGGGCCTGAATCCCAATGGCAAGCTGAACGTGAAGAGCATTGAGGAGCAAGAGGAGTTCTTCAAGAAGCTGAACCTCATCGCGGCAACGACTCCGGCTCCGAGCACGTTCATCGACGAGTCGTTCAGCGAGGCCGCCGCCAGGCAGCTAGGACCCTACAGCTAGATCCAGCAGCTCCAGCAGGCGGCCGGCCACTTGAGAGGGGTTGCGCCCAGGGACGCTGACCCGCACGTGCGCCTGGTCGTAGAACGGGTGCCGGCTGGCCAACAGCTGCTCGAGCTCCGACAACGACCGCCCGCGCAGCAGCGGCCGGGTGTTCTTGATGCGCTGGATGGTACGCGAGACATGGCTCCAAGGCGCAGCCAGGTAGGCCACCGTGCAGCGCTCCAGCAGCAGCTGCCGGTTGGCGTCCTGGATGAACGCCCCGCCGCCCAACGACATGATGAGCCGCGTGTGGCCCGCCTCGGCCGCGATGACCTCGTGCTCCAGCTCGCGAAAGCGCGGCTCGCCGAACCAGTCGAAGATCTCGCGGATGGTCATGTTGGAGTGCGCCTCGACCTCGCGGTCGGTGTCCAGCACGGTCCAACCGAGGCGGCGGGAGAGCTCGCCGCCGACCGTCGTTTTGCCGATGCCCATGAAGCCAATCAGCGCAAGCGGGCGCTCGCCGACGTTCGGCGGCAGCTCGCGCACGGCATCCCCGTAGGGGTCTGCGTCAGCCAAGCAGGGCTTGGATCATCTCCTCGGGCATAGGCACGGCTTTGAGGGAGCGCGTGTCGGAGATGTCGGCGTAGGCGCGGACCTCGAAGCCCTCGCACAGCAGCTGGCCTTCGCGGCGGCACTCGTGCTCGAGGCGCAGGATCTTGCCGCGCGCCTCGCTGATCCGGCTGGCGATCTCGACCACGTCGTCGTAGTAGCCGGCGGCGCGATATTTGCAGCCGGTCTCGATCAGCAGAATGTCGTGACCGTGGCCGCGGATCGATTTGACCGAGTAGCCGGCCCGTCGCACCAGCTCGTGTGTGCCCTGGTCGAACCAGCGGTAAAAGTTAGGGTAGAAGACGATGCCCGCAGAATCGCACTCACCCCAGGCGATGCGGTGGGTGTAGCAGTAGGTCAGCACGACAATGCCATGTCATTCTGAGCAGAGCGAAGAACCTTCTCGTCTGCCGCCGCGGCGGCAGGTCCTTCGGCTTTCGGCCTCAGGATGACATGAACAGTCAGTTCAGCTTGATGCAGATGTTCTTCTGCTCCGTGTAGAAATCGAGCGACCAGTGGCCGCCTTCACGGCCGATGCCGCTTTCCTTCATCCCTCCGAAGGGCACGCGCAGATCGCGCACGAACCAGCAGTTGACCCAGATCGTGCCGGCGTCCACCGACTGGGCGACCCGGTGGGCGCGCCTCAGGTCGTTGGTCCAGACCACGCCGGCCAGGCCGTACCTGCTGTCGTTGGCGATGCGGATGGCCTCCTCCTCGCCCTTGAAGCGGATGACGGTCACCACCGGCCCGAAGATCTCCTCCTGGGCGCAGCGCATCTTGTTGTCCACATCGACGATGACCGTCGGCTCCAGGAAGTTACCCTTGTCGAAACCGGCCGGCGTTCCGCCGCCGTAGACGATTTTGGCGCCCTCCTGCTGGGCGATGTCGAGGTAGCCCCTGACCCGCTGCAAGTGCTCGGCTGACACCACCGGCCCGAGATCCGTGTTCTCGTCCAGCGGGTTGCCGGTCTTCAGCTTGGAGGCGCGGTCGATGAAGTCGGCCAGGAACTTGTCGTAGATGCCGTCCTCCACCAACAGCCGTGAGCCGGCCAGGCAGACCTCGCCCTGGTTGGAGTAGATCGCTCGGATGGAGCCCGCCAGCGCCTCGTCCCAGCTGGCGTCGCCGAACACGATGTTGGCCGACTTGCCGCCTAGCTCGAACGACAGCCGCTTGAGCGTGTTGGAAGCCGTGGTCATGATCGTCTGCCCGGTGACGGTTTCGCCGGTGAACGAG
>DATGVV010000449.1:0-4824 GCA_035299885.1 Chloroflexota bacterium
ACTGAGCGCGATCGTCTGGAGGTCGTGGTTGGTGGAGATACTGTTGATTGCGCTTGCTACCGCCTGCAGCGCTTGCTGGTTGGTGTCGCTGCCGTAGATGTAGTAGCTCGCTTCGGCCGTGGGTCCACCATTGATGGCCACCCGTACTTGGCCCGCCCCAGCATTGATGTTCGCCCCGGCGCTGTTGAGCGTCGTGCTGGCGAAGGCCATGCCGGCATTGACCTGCGCGACGCCAAGTTGGGTCACGCCAACCTGGTAGCTCGTGATCGTCGCCCCTGGTTGGCTGGTGGCAGTCACGGCGGTATTTGAGGACCTGACGCTCGTTTGTGTATAGGCCTGCGGCAGCACGGGACTGCCGGTTTGGACAAGGAACGAATTGGCCTGCGAGCTGGGAGCCAGCAGCGGCGCGGCGGCTGCCCTGAGTGTCCTAAGACGCGAGAACAGTCCGCTCAGCGCCAGCACCTGCTGGCTGGGAAATGCATTCTCGGCGGCCTGGACCTGCTCGGCTGCGGCCGCCAATGAGAGCGGGTTGCCGAACGACGTGGGGCTCGAGAACAGCGAGGAAAGCGCGCCGTTGGCGTTGATGATGTCGAGTAGGGTCGACGTGAGGGAGCTCGTCACGGGGCGCCTAGAGCAGCGGCCCGCCGCTGCTGAATAGCCCCAGCAGGCCGAGCCGCGACTGGTTCGCCTGTGCCAGGACCGCCGTGCCTGCTTGCAGCAGGATCTGATCGCGGGTGAAGTTCACCGTTTCCTGCGTGATGTTGGCATCCACCAGGTTGGAGTTCGCCGTCCGGGCATTGAGCTCCTGAGCACCGGACAGGTTTTGTACATTGGTGAGCACATTCTGCAGGGCTCCGAGGTTGCTCTGGGCGGCTGAAACCTGACTTATGGCAGTTTGGACGGCCGTGATGGTCGCCTCGGCGCTCGTCTGAGTCGTCACGTCGATGGCATTGACACCCAATGCCAGTGAGGTCTGCGCATCAATCGCCAACCCGACCGTTTGGCCTCCGCTGGCGCCCACCTCGAATGCCACCGGTGAGTTCTGCTTGACCGTCACGCTGTCGGTCGTCCCGATTGAGCCCGGATTCACGACGCGGAAGCTGATGCCCGCCACGGCGTTTTTGCCGGCAAACTGGTCTGAATTGGGCCCGGTAAGCGCGACGTTCACGCCGCCGAAGGTGACCGAGCCGTTCACGACGGTTCCGGCGCCGCCGGTAAACGTCCCCGTGTTATCGACACTCCCTTGCATGCCCCCAATCAACCCCAGGCTGGCTGTGCCAGCTCCACCGGTGCCGAAGTCGGCGTTCGCTGCGTCGCCCGTCACCGTAACCGCGGTTGGGCCGGTCGGGTTGCTGCCATTGTTGATGCCGTTGTTGTTGCTGGCCAGCAGGTAGCGCCCGCCAGTAACCGCCAAAGTCACGCCCAGGCCGGCGTTATTCACCTGCTGGATGAAGTCAGACACCGCTTCGCCTGCGAAGCTGGTGAACGTGGCCGACTGACTGGTGGGCCCAACGATCGTGATGGAGCCGCCGCCCTGGAATGTGGCGGCGCCGGTCAAGTTGCCCTGCACCGCGCTCTTGGTGGCCGGAGTCGCCGCCGAGAGCGTATACGTCCCGGCGGCAGCGGTTCCCGCTTGCACCCGCAGGTCGGTGATGTCGGGCCCTCCGCCGGTGGCGCTGGCTCCTAATGAGCCGTTGAGCAGCGCCTGGCCGTTGTACTTCGTCTGCTGCGCCACGCGATCGATGTCCTGCAGCAGCCCCTGGACCTCCAACTGGATGTTGAGGCGATCCGAGCTGGTCAGCGTGCCATTGGAAGCCCGGAGCCCCAGCTCGTTCAGGCGCTGCAGGTCGATCATGGTTTCGCTTAGGCCCGCTTGGGCGCTCTGCAGCAGCGACACCGCGTCCTGGGTGTTTCGCTGCGCCTGATCGAAACCGTTGATCTGAGCGATGAGCTTCTGGCTCACGCCCAAGCCTGACGGATCGTCGGCCGCGGAATTGATTCGCAGACCGGATGAGAGGCGCTGCACCGCCCTGGTGAAGCTCGCGGACGTTAGGTCCAAATTACGCGCCGCTTCCAGCGCTAGTGTGTTCGTGTTGATGCTTATCGGCATCTGCTTATCACCCTGTTCAAAAGAACCACAGCCAATTTCCTGGGAAAACAAAAAAGCAAGGTGGACGCAGGCGTCCTGCCTTGCTCTGCTCGCTCCCAGGCGATTCCGGGTCCTCTGTCCCCGAAATCCTTACGTCACGTACTAGCTAATCTTAGAAATCACCTCTCCGCGTTAGTGCCGCTAGTATACGTCACTTGCCAGCGTGGATCAACACGGAGTTGGCGGCTCGGCCATTCGAGCAGCTAGTGGCGCTCGTCGACCAAGCCTGGGCGCCGGGAAGAAGACGCGAGATAGGCTCCCAGCGCCTTCCGCGCCTTCCCGAAGGAGCGCTGCTTGGTTTGGGCACGAGCCATCTGCGTCCGAAGCTGCTCCTCCATGCGGCCATCAGCGACCAGCAGCTCGTCGTGAAGCTGCTTCAACACCTCAGCATCCTCGGGGGGGATCTCGACTTCCGCGGCCAGAAGCCTGGAAAGCCTCTCGGTCACTTCATCGCGCCGCAGCGCGATCCACTCAAATTGCTCCTGGGCGCCGAGCTCCAGAGCACGTTGCTGTTCCTGCGCTAAACCCACCAGCTTGCGCGCCAGCGGAAGCACGTCTTTCGGATCGGGGGCGGCGGTATCAGGCGTCAGCAGCCGCGGTCGGCGACGCTTCGGATCAGACACTCGCCAGGTGGCCGTCTTTGCGGGCCTCCGGCACAGCTGTACGCCAGGCGTCCAACAGGGGAACGAGCAGCTCGCGCACGCTGGCGATCACCGTCTTGTCCTTCTCGAGATTGGCGCGCACGACCTCGCGATGCGCGTAGTCATACAGCGCCTGCAGGTTGAGGGCCACCTCGCCGCCGCGTTCAATATCCAGGCTCGCTGACAGATTGGCGATGAGATCCTGGGAATTCACCAGCGCCTGATGAGCATCCACCAGCGAGCCGTTGTCGATAGCTTCCTCTGCTCGGCTCAGCCAGCGCAGCAGGGCCTCATAGGTCAGGATGAGCAGGTCGCCCCGATCGGCCGTCCGGATGGCGGTCTGCTGGTAGCGGGCATAGGGATTAGCGAGTGGCACGGTTCAGTTCCCCTCCGAAGCTAGCGTCATTACTAGCCGGTTTGGCCCGCGCCGGTCGACTTGGTCCCGGAGCTCTGCCCGCCCTGAGCCGCCATGGCGGACAGCACCGCCGCTCCAGTGGTCGACGAAGCTTGAAGCCGGCCCAGCTGTTCGTCCAATCGACTGAACTCCGAGTTCAGCAGTTGCTCCTGACTCTGCAAGCGCTGCGTCTGATCGTCGATTTCGTGCTGGTAGTCGAGTATCTGGTGGTCCTCGGTGCGGATAGCGTTGTCTATCGGCCCAAACGGCTTGATGACGTTGAACAGCGACTTTGAGAGCTGGCCGAAGACGGTATTCACCAGGTTCGTGACGGCCACCGGGTTAGTGGTCAGGGCGGCCTGGAACTTGTCCGCGTCGAACTGCAGATCGAGGGTCGTGCCGGGTTTGCTGCCGACCGGCCCGGTGCTCAGACCTATCGTCGACAGGTCCGTGAATGGCGGGGTCAGGCCCTTGGTGACACCGTGGGAGATGAACAATCCCTCGTCAAGTTGCTGCTGGATTGCCGATAGTGTGCTTTCGCCAAGGAAGATCCCGGCGACTTTCGTCTGCGGGTTGTAGGCGGTGTCCTTCGCAATCAGGTCGGCCACGCCGTTGTACGCCGTGAGGAAGTCCTGAATGGCCTTCGTGCCGACGCTGGTATCCATCGAAACGCTGCCAGTCAGCGGCGAGCCGGCCGGCGTCACCGCTTGCAGCGTCACGGTGACGCCCGGCACCAGGTTCTTGACCGTGTTGCTCAGGCTGAATTGAGCCGGCCCACCGTTGACCTCGTATTTCGCGCTTGTACCGAGTTGGTGCGCAGCCGGAGCCAGCATATTCAGGCTCGACAGAAGGTTGCCTGTGCCGTCGGATGCCGAAATGTCAATGTTGCCCGTCTTCGATGACGTGAAGCTGACCGTATCGGAGTTGGGATCGTAGGTCGCGGTCACCCCGGCCGCCGATGAATTGATGCGGTTCAGTACCGTGTTCAGCGAATCGGTGCTGCTGTTGTAGGTGATCGTCACACCGTTGACGTTTATCGAGCCGGTCGTCGTGCCTGTGGCCAAGCCGTTGACGTTCGACTGGTCCAATGCGACGCCGGCATTCGCGACACCGACCGGACCGCTGCTGGTCATGGTCGTCGCTGATGGCTGCCCAAGCAGCTTCACGGCCGACAAGAAATTGCTCTTGTCGCCGCCGCTGCCCAACGCGATCGGCTGGCCGTTGTTGCTCGTCAGTTGGATGGCGTTCCCGACGATGGCGCCGCTCACGGCCCCGCCGGTTTGGGTGTTGATATCGGCCAGGATGCTGTTGAAATCCTCGCCCAGCGCAACAGAGATCTGGTGATAGGTGACGTTACTGGTGACCGGATCGGTCACGCCGATGCTGAAGGTGCCCTTGGTGACCGGCGTGCTGAGCTTGCTCGAGTTGGTCGCGATGTCGGTGCCCACGATGGCCCGACCGACCCCCGTTGTCGACACGACCTTGGTCGAGGTGGCCAGATGATCGATCTGCAGCTGGAAGATGCCCGTGGCCGCTGTGGGCGTGGCGGTGGCGCTTGCGAACGTGCCACTAGGCCCGGCAAAGGAAACCTGCTTCGCGCTGACGGTGCCCTGCAGGCCGAGCGTGTCGGCCGCGGCTTG
>DATGVV010000450.1:0-6525 GCA_035299885.1 Chloroflexota bacterium
CGCCAGCGACAGCCCCACTCGGCTCTCGTCGTTGATGCTGCTGATGCCCATGCCGTGGGCCAGCTGCAGCGTCTCATGGATGCCGGCTTCCTTGAGCACCTTGACGGCGGGGATGTTTAGCGAATTGCCGAGGGCGGTCCGATACGTAACGCGGCCGTGGTACTTCTTGTCGTAGTTCTCGGGCCGGTAGAAGCCGCCGGCGCCGTCGGGGAACTCGTTGCCCACCCTCACGTCATCCACCAGGCTGGCGGGCGTCTTGCCTTTCAGGAACGCGGCGGCGTACTGGAACGGCTTCCACGATGAGCCCGGCTGCAGGTTGGGCGCCGAGGCGGCATTGAACTTGCCGTCCATGGTGCCGTCGGGGAAGCTCTGGTTATAGTCGCGCGAGCCCACCATGGCCAGGACCTGCCCGGTGTGCGGGTCGATGGCGACCAGGGCGCCATTGTTCACGTTCTTGTCCTTGGGCAGCTTGGCCAGCTGCTGCTGGATGATGTCCTGGGCCTTGTCCTGCGCGTCGAGGTCGAGGGTCGTCTTGATCGTCAAGCCGCCCTCGTACAGGAAGCGCGGGCCGTACTTCTTTTCCAGCAGCTCGCGCACGTAGAACACGAAATGCGGGGCACGGATGTCGGTGCGCTGGGTGGCGAACTTGAGCTCCTCGTTGTAGGCGTCGATCGCCTGCTGCTCGGTGATGTAGCCCTGGTTGACCATGGCGTTCAGGACGTCGAGCTGGCGCCCCTTCGCGGACTTCAGGTTGTGCAGCGGGTCAAAGGCCGAGGGCGACTGCGGCAGGCCGGCCAGCATGGCCGCCTCGGCTAGATCGAGCTTGATGGCGGTCTTGCCGAAGTAGGACTCGGCCGCGGCTTCCACGCCATAGGACTGGTTGCCGTAGAAGATCTGGTTGAGGTACATCTCCAGGATCTCGTCCTTGCTCTTCTGCTGTGACAACGTGTAGGCAATGGCGATCTCCCGGAACTTGCGTTCCCAGGTCTGCTCGGGCGAAAGGTAGACGGTCTTGACCAGCTGCTGGGTGATGGTGCTGGCGCCCTCGATCACCTCGCGGTTGGTGAAGTTGTCGTACAGGGCACGAGCCATGCCCCGGACGTCGAAGCCGGGGTTGGTGTAGAAGTCCTTGTCCTCGATGGCGATGGTGGCGTCGCGCAGCGTTTCCGGGATCTGGGCCAGCGGCACCTGGGTCCGGCGGCCCGCAAGCGGATCGACGAACTCGTACAGCAGCTTGCCGTTGCGGTCATAGATGCGGCTGGTCTGAAAGGTGGCTTCGTGGCTGGTGAAGTTGAGCTTGCCCAGCGTGTCCGAAGCGTAGGCATAGGCGGCGAAGGCTGCCACGAATGGGGTGCTGAAGGCGAACACGCCGGCTACCGCCAGGACGAGCATCAGGCCGATGGCCACTGTGGCCAGGCCCCCGGTCTTGCGCCGGCTGGTGCGCACGCGGCGGTTCTTCACCGCCGAGCGCGGTCTACTTGCCAATGTGCATGAAGGGTAACGTCGCGAGTGACCGGACCAGGTTATGCTAGTCGGGATGTCCTGTCCGACGGCGGGACGTGCCAACAACCTTGACACCAACACTGCAAGACCACTTGCTGGACAAGCTCCGGCTCAGCATCGGCGAATCGGCCCGCGTGACCGGCGTGTCCGTGCGGCAGCTCAGCTATTGGACGCAGAAGGGCCTGGTGCGCGCGCTGGGCACGCCTGGCAAGAAGCGCTACGACCTTCGCGCGCTGGAGCGCATCGCGCTCATCAAGCGCTACCTGAACGAAGGCTATCCGCTGGAGCACGCCGCGCGCGAGGCGGAGCTGTGGCAGCGGTCGATGCGCCGTCCGCCCAGCCCGGAGGAGCCGCAGCAGGTCATCGCGCAGCGGCTGGCCGAGCTGGAGGAGCTGGTTGGCTATCTACGGCGGCGATTGGCTCAGGGCGCGCCACGCGCGCAGCTGGCGTCCACCGCCCGCATGCTTTCGCGGCTCGATATTGCTGGGCTGCTGAAAAATCAACGGCCGCTTCCGCGGCTGGCGCGCGCTACGAGCGGCTGAAGACCGGAAGCCAGGGCATGCGCTGGCTGCGCTGGCCCTCGTACTTGCGGATCGCGTCCTCGTGCTGGAACGTGATGCCGATGGCATCCAGCCCCCTTAGATAGCAGTCCTTGCGGAAGGTATCGATGTCGAAGTGATCGACGTGGCCGAACGGGTCGGTCACCGTCTGCTTCTCCAGGTCGACGGCCATGGTGTAGCCCTCGCGGGCCCCGACGTCACGCATGATCTGCTTCACCCGATCCTCGGGCAGGACGACGTTGAGCAGGCCAATCTGGGCGCAATTGTTGGTGAAGATGTCCGCGAACGAAGGCGCAATGATGGCGCGGAAGCCGTAGTCCTCTAGGGCCCAGGGGGCATGCTCGCGTGAGGATCCGCAGCCGAAGTTGGGGCCGGCTACGAGGACGCTGGCGCCCTCGTAACGCGGCTCGTTCAGCACGAAGTCGGGATTGGGTGAGCCGTCAGGCTTGAAGCGCTTGGCGTAGAACAGGCCCGCGCCAAAGCCCGTGCGCTCGACCCGCTTCAGCCAGGAGGCGGGGATGATCTCGTCGGTATCGACGTTGGCCTTGTCATAAGGAGCGACCAGGCCTTCCTCTTTGATGAAGGCCTTCATCGGGAGCCGTTCCAGTCGCGGACGTCAACGAAGTGGCCGGCGATGGCGGCGGCGGCGGCCATCGCGGGGCTGACCAGGTGGGTGCGGCCGCCGGGGCCTTGGCGGCCCTCGAAGTTGCGGTTGGAGGTGCTGGCGCAGCGCTCGCCGGGGCCGAGCACGTCCGGGTTCATGCCCAGGCACATGCTGCACCCGGCCTCCCGCCACTCGAAGCCCGCTTCGGTGAACACCTTGTCCAGACCCTCGGCCTCGGCCGCGGCCTTGACCTGGCCTGAGCCAGGCACCACCAGCGCAGTTACGTGCGGGTGCTTCTTCTTGCCCTTGATGACCGACGCAGCCAGGCGCAGATCCTCGAGGCGCGAGTTGGTGCACGAACCGATGAACACCTTATCGACGCTGATGTCCTGGATGGCGGTGCCGGGCTCGAGGGCCTGGTACTTGAGGGAGCGCTCGGCGTTCCCGCGGACCATCTCGTCGGCGAACTCGGCCGGGTCCGGCACGCGGCCGGTCACCGGTACCGACTGGCCCGGGTTCGTGCCCCAGGTCACGAACGGCTCGATCTCCGTGGCGGCGTCGATGGTGACGGTACGGTCGAACGTGGCGTCGGGGTCGCTGGGCAGCGAGCGCCAGTAATCCAGAGCGCGCTCCCAGTCGGCGCCTGTAGGCGCGTACTCACGGCCCTCGAGATAGGCGAAGGTTGTATCATCGGGCGCCACCAGGCCCGCCCGGCCGCCGGCCTCGATCGACATGTTGCAGACCGTCATACGGCCTTCCATGGAGAGCTTGCGGAACGTCGCGCCGCAGTACTCGATGGCGTGGCCCACGGCCCCGCTGACGCCAATCTTGTGGATGATGCCCAGGATGAGGTCCTTAGGCGTGGTACCCAGGGGCAGCTCGCCATTGACGTCGATCTTGAGGGTCTTGGGGCGCTTCTGGGGCAGCGTCTGAGTAGCGAGCACGTGCTCGACCTCAGATGTGCCGATACCGATGGCCAGCGCGCCAACCGCGCCATGCGTCGAGGTGTGGCTGTCGCCGCAGACGATGACCATTCCGGGCTGGCTGGCGCCCAGCTCGGGACCGATCACGTGGACGATGCCCTGGCGCTGGCTGAACATATCCTCGAAGTGGATGCGGAAGTCGGCGACGTTGCGGCCGATCGTCTCGATCTGCTTCTTGGCGATGGGGTCGGTAAGCGCCCTACCCGGCGTGGTCGGCACGTTGTGGTCCACCGTGGCCAGCGTCAGCTCGGGGTGGCGCACCGTTCGGTTGTTCAGGCGCAAGCCGTCGAACGCCTGGGCAGTCGTGATCTCGTGGATCAGGTGCAGATCGACAAACAGCAGATCGGGCTCGCCCTCGTGGCTGTAGACCCGGTGGTCGTCCCAAATCTTGTCGATGATGGTCTTTGGCACGGCGCAAGTTTAACGGGGAGCCCATGATAAATTGGACACACTGGCCAACGCCGGCCTTCGTCACTGGGGTCCCCGCCGAGTTTATCGAGGCGGGGTGAAACAAGGAGGTACTTCCAACGTGGCATCCGCTGTAGAGCAGTGGGTTGATGAGATCGCGCGCGTTACGCGGCCCGACACCATCCATTGGTGCGACGGCAGCGACGCTGAAACCGAGCGCCTGACTCAGCTGCTGCTCTCCGAGAGAGAATTCATCAAGCTCAACGAGAGCGTCCATCCCAACAGCTACCTCTTCCGCAGCGACCCGTCCGACGTGGCGCGCACGGAGCGGCTGACGTTCATCGTCACCGACAAGCAGGAGGATGTGGGACCGACCAACAACTGGATGTCGCGCCAGGACGCCAAGAGCCGCGTGTGGCCACTATTCGAGGGCTCTATGAAGGGCCGGACGATGTACGTCATTCCCTATCTGATGGGGCCGGCCGATTCACCATATTCAAAGGTGGGCATCGAGATCACCGACAGCGCCTACGTGGTGCTGAACATGCGCATCATGACCCGCATCGGCAAGGTGGCCATGGACCGCCTGCAGAAGGATGGTTCCGACTGGGTGCCAGGCCTCCACTCGCTCGGCGATCTGTCGCCGAAGCGGCGCTTCATCGTCCACTTCCCCGACACACGGACGATTTGGAGCATCGGCTCCGGCTACGGCGGCAACGCCCTGCTGGGCAAGAAATGCTACGCGCTGCGCATCGCCTCGACCATGGCGCGGGACCAAGGCTGGCTCGCTGAGCACATGCTCATTCTCGGCCTCCAATCACCCGACGGGGACGTGACTTACATTTGCGGCGCCTTCCCCAGCGCGTGCGGCAAGACCAACCTGGCCATGCTGAAGTCGCCCTTCGAAAACGAGGGTTGGAAGGTCTGGACAGTGGGCGAGGACATCGCCTGGCTGAACGTCGGGCCCGACGGCCGGCTGTGGGCCATCAACCCCGAGACAGGCTACTTCGGCGTAGCCCCGGGCACCAACTCCAAGACCAATCCCAATGCCATGGCCGCGGTCATGCACGACACCATCTTCACCAACGTTGCGCTCAAGGACGACGGCACCGCATGGTGGGAAGGCATGGACGGGCCGGTGCCCGATCACTTGATCGATTGGCTGGGTAACGACTGGAGCCCGCACGAAGAGACGGCCGCTCCGGCAGCGCACCCGAACTCGCGCTTCACCACGCCTGCCGTGAACAACCCAGCCATCTCCTCCCACTGGGAAGACCCGCGCGGCGTGCCCATCTCGGCCATCCTTTTCGGTGGCCGGCGGGCGGACACCGTGCCGCTGGTGTACCAGTCGTTCGGCTGGGAGCACGGCGTGTACGTGGGGGCGACGATGGCCTCCGAAGGCACGGCCGCGGCCGAGACCAAGGTTGGTGTCGTCCGCCGCGACCCGATGGCCATGCTGCCCTTCTGCGGCTACAACATGGCCGACTACTGGGGCCACTGGCTGGAAATGGGCCGCCGCATCAAGAACCCGCCCGCCATCTTCCAGGTGAATTGGTTCCAGCGGGACGAGAACGGCCAGTTCATCTGGCCGGGCTTCGGCCAGAACATGCGCGTCTTGCGCTGGGTGCGGGAGCAGGCGCTCAACCGCGGAAACGGCCCTGCGCGAGAGATGTCGATCGGCATCGTGCCGACGCCCGATGCGCTGCACAGCGAGGAGCTGGGCATCGACGCTAAGCACATGGACCAGCTGCTGTCGGTGGATCACGAGCTGTGGGAGACGGAAGTCGCCGGCCAGAAGGAATTCCTGGCCAAGTTCGGTGACCGCCTGCCGGCCGAGATCCGCAAGCAAGAGCAAGCGTTGGAACAGCGCATCAGCAAGGTAACGGCTTAATGTCATTCTGAGGAGCCGCGGCGACGAAGAACCTTTCTGCGTCAGGCGAAGAAGGTCCTTCGCTGCGCTCAGGATGACATAGGGGAGGAAGCACCATGTCTCGAAAGAAGATCGGCGTGATCGGCGCCGGAATGGTCGGCGCCACCACCGCCCAAAAACTGGCTGAGCGCGGCTATGCCGACATCGTCCTGACGGACATCGTCGAGGGCATGCCCTCGGGCAAAGCGCTGGATTTGGAAGAAGCCGGGCCGGTCGTCGGCTACGACAGCCACGTGCTCGGCGTGACCACCGCCGACGCGGGCGACTATGAGGCGCTCAAAGGGGCTGACATCGTGCTGGTCACCTCGGGCGTGCCGCGCAAGCCGGGCATGAGCCGCGACGACCTGCTGGGCACCAACGCCAAGATCATCAAAGGCGTCACCGAAGCAATCGCCAAGTACGCGCCCAACTGCATTCTGCTGCTGATGACCAACCCGCTGGACGCGATGTGCCACGTGGCCATGCAAGCCACCGGCTTCCCGCGCGAGCGGCTCATCGGCCAGGCGGGCGTGCTGGACTCGGCCCGCTTCCGGACGT
>DATGVV010000451.1:0-10083 GCA_035299885.1 Chloroflexota bacterium
ATGGCGTCCGCGTCCGCGGCGGCGGCCAGGTACTTGGGCCAGTCGATGTGGTGATGGTCGAGGCCCAGCAACTGCACCTCCACGCCGGCCGCGGCGTAGATCGGCTGGGCGTCGTCGACGCCAATCCGACTGGCATCGGTATACAGGACTTTGAAGCGAGCCACCGGCACATTGTAAAGATGAAATAGGTACCGACCCTAATGAATTGGCCCGCGGCATGCGTTAGCATGCAAATGTGACCGAGCAGCGCGCCACAAGCGAGGGTACGGTCCTCCGCGGGACCGTGCTGGACGTGGATTACGACGCCGACACGATCACTGTCGAGCTCGAGGACGGCCGGTTCCAAACGTACGGGTTCGCGATGTTCGACAGTCGGGACTTATACCAGCCCGGCCAAAGCTTCGAGCTGCACCTCGACGAAGCTGGCGAGCCGGCCGACATCATCCACGCCAAGGAAGCCAACACGGTCCAGACGACCGTCAGCGGCTACGTGGAGTCGGTCGACGAAGACGACGAGTTGGTGTGGGTCTACGTCCGGAGCGAAGAGGGCTGGCAGCGCAAGGTCATGCCGCTGCGCCTGTTCCGGGAGAGCGGCCTGGATCGCGCGGGCGCGCACTTCCTGCTGGACCTCGGCGACGACGGCACGCCGCTGGCGCTGCGCCCCGACGAGTCTGAGCTCGAGATGCTGCCCCAGGCCGTGGAGCAAACGAAGCCGCGATGGACGGACCGTCCCGCGGCGGAAGCGGAACCCGAGAGTTAGGTGGCGACGGCTCCGGCCGAGCCCTGCCGGAGCTTAATTTCGTCGGCGATCCAGCCCGTCACGATGGCCGAGGTGCCCTGGACGCGAGCCCAGTCCAATGCGCGCTGAGCGGCCGCGATATCGCCCAGCTGCAGGTTGTCCCAGGCCATCGAAAGCGCGCTGTAGCCGCGGCGGAAACCCCAGCCCTGCGGGCCGTTGATCTGCCCGCCATTGAGGCGCGCCTGCTGGATGGCGATGTCCGACTGGTACGCGGAGGTCGGTTCGTAGGCCACCGAGGCCAGCACGCTCCTGAGCAGCGGCTCGCGCGCGGGCGGGTAGATGACGTAGAAGCGGTTGTTGGAGCTGGCCCAGATTTTGTCGAACTCGTCGTAGCTGATAGCGAGGTTCGGCCCGAGGTAGGGATCGCTCGAGATGAATACGCCGCGGGCGTCGTCGTAGGCGCCGATCGGCCGGTAGTGGCCGTAATGGTCGTACACGCTGACCCACTGGCTCACGATGACCGGGAAGCCCTTGCTGACGAGCGCCTTTATCAGCTGGTCGCTGCCGCCGGCGCCCATCCAGGCTGACAGGCCCACCGAGCGGGCATAGGCTGGCATCCCGAACGGCGCCATGCCGAACTGGTTGCCGTCGGCGCGCAGCACTGCCTGCACCTCGCCCTGCGACTTGTGGATGCCCCAATAGTCGAGGACCTCAGCTACAGACGATGGCCCGCAGTTGTTGAGGGTCTGGCTGATGAACAGCATCGGCCCAACCGTGGCTGAGGGCGGCGCGGGACTCAGCGCCAGCGCAGCTTGGGCGGGGTCAGCTGCGTCGAGCGCAGCATAAGCCGGCAGCCAGGCGCTCAACGCCAGGAAAGCCGAGAGCAGGCCGGCGGCCAGTGACTTCTTCACCAGCTTGATTGTATGGTCGCCAGCCCGCGAACTGCCAGCAAGTAGGCCATCAAGGTAGATTACCCCGATTAGATCCTAGTAACGTGTCAGTGTGCTAGAATGCACGCTCAATGGGAGTGGTGGGGTAGTGCCGGTCAGCGGCCGGGGCACCATCCCTCGTAACAAAGGCCCCAGCTGGTCGTTTGAACGGGCATGCTCGAGGCCATGGCCCTGATGGGGGCCAAATTCGCCGTCCCCGCTGAAGAAACGGCGGACCGCGTCGGAGATCTGGTCGCTCGAGCGTCGCAGGGCAGCGGCGAAGCCTTTGGCCAGCTGTACCAGCTGTACGTCGACCGCATCTACAACTACATCTACTACAAGACCGGCCACTCGGTCGACGCCGAGGACCTGACCGAGCAAGTGTTCATCAAGGCCTGGGAGGCGATTCGCCGCTTCCGCTTCGAAGGCAAGCCGTTTGCCGCCTGGCTGTTCAAAGTGGCCCGTAACGTGGTCATCGACCACTACCGCACGCGCAAGAGCAACACTGACCTGAGCGAGGTCATCAGCGCCGTCGCCCACGACGGCGATCCCGAGGACTTCGCGCAGCGTCGGGCCACCGGCCAGGTGCTGATGAGCGCCATCCGCCGCCTGACCGACGAGCAGCAGCAGGTCATCCTGCTCAAATTCATCGACGGCATGGACAACACCGAGATCAGCGCCACCATGGGCAAGAAAGAGGGCGCCATCCGCGCGCTCCAATATCGCGCCCTGCTGGCGCTGCAGCGCATCCTGCAAGACGAGCGTTACGGCCTCGAACGCCGTCCTGCCCGAGCTTCGAGCTGAAAGTCCGAGCCGCCCGTCGTGTCCAGTCCGGAGGACGTATTGGATCAGGTTCTTCGCGGTGAGCTGACGCTCGAGAAAGCCGTGGAGCTGCGGCCGGACCTCGAGGACCGGCTGACCATCCTCAATGACCTAGCCGGCGACCTGAAGTCGCTGCCCCAGCACAAGCCCGATCCGGATTTTCGCAACCACGCCCGCCTGCGCCTGCTGCGGCACATCCAGGAGACGCAGCAGCGGCGCCGCTGGTGGGAGCCACTGCTTCAGCCGGTATACGCCGTGCCTGGCTGGGCCAGCCGGGTGTCGGCAGTGGTCATTGCCAGTGGCGGGCTGACTTTGGCCGTCAGCTACGCCTCGGCCAGCGCGTTGCCCGACGACGGACTGTACGGCATCAAGCGCGCCGTCGAGCAGGTGCAGGTGGCCATGGCTACCTCGGACGAGGCCAAGGCCAACGCCTACCTGAACCTGGCGGACCGCCGCGCGGCGGAGATCGCCGCCACGGCCCCCGATCTGGACGACCTCAAGCTGCAGGGCCTGACAGACGACTACGGCCACGCCCTGTTAAAGGTCAGCGCAGCCGTGCAGACGCTGCCCGAACCGCCGATCACCTTGCTCGACAAGGTGCAGACGCACGTCGCCTCACAAGCCACGGAGCTGGAGGCGCGGGCGCTGAATTCGACTTCGCGGCCGGCGGTCCAAGAGCGGCTCGTCCAGGCTGAGGTGGTGGCCTCGAACGTCGCCGATCGCGTCTCTCTCGTGGCGGAAAAGAAGGGCCAGCCGGGGCCGCAGGACGTGCGCTTGGCGGCCAACGCGCCGGCAGCAGCCACCGCCACGGCAGCCACAACCTCGATCCCGGCACCCAAAGCGGCGCCGGCGAGTCCGACGCCCCTGGCCGGCCCAACGGCTGTTGCCAGCGCTCCGCCGGCGAGCGTGCCGGCAGCTCCGGCGGCCGCGGCCGCGCCGACCACTCCGACCACGCTTGACGGCCAATTCGACCGGCTGTGGAACGAAGTGGCGGCCGCGCCCTTCATGGGCCAACGGGTCCGCACGCTGCTCGAGAGCGACGTGGCCAACGCCAAGCAGGACGTGCACACAGGGCGGCTCGAGGGCGCGATTGCCGACATGAACGCCTTCGTGATCCAGCTCCAAGCGGCGGTCACGGCCCACCAGGCCACGCAGTACACCGCCACCCGGCTCACAGCGGAAGCTAAGGCCATCCTGACCGAGCTGCAAACGCCCGGTGGGCCGACCCAGTTCGGCGTCCGCACTATCCCCCTGCCCCGCTAGTACCGCCGTCCTTGCGAAACAGCAACTACCATGGGCTGCATGAAGCGCAGCTCCAGCCGCATCCTGACCACGCATACCGGCAGCCTGCCGCGGCCGAACGATGTGGTAGAGCTGATGCTGGCCGCCGAGGCGGGCACACTTCAGGATCAGACCAGACTGGCGGAGCGGGTGGGGACGGCCACGGTCGAGATCGTCCAGCGCCAGATGGAGACCGGTATCGACGTGGTCGGCGACGGCGAGGTGAGCAAGCCGTCCTATTCGACCTACGTCAAAGACCGGCTCAACGGCTTCGAGGGCGAGAGCGTCATGCCCATGCGCCACATCCGCGACGAGCAGCTGTTCCCGGGCTACGTGACGCCCGGCGCACAGAATCGAGCCGGCATCAAGTTCCCCGCCTGCAGCGGGCCCATCAGCGTCAGGGATCGCGAAGCGGTCAAGCGCGACGTCGCCAACCTGCGAGCGGCGCTCAGCGGGCACCAGCCGGAGGACGTGTTCATGACGGCCGTGTCGCCGGGCCAGATCGCACGCTTCATGTCCAACGCCTACTACCCTAGCCACGAGGCTTACGTCTACGCCCTGGCCGACGCCATGAAGTACGAGTACCAAACCATCGTCGACGCCGGCTTCGTGCTGCAGCTGGACTGTCCCGACTTGGCCTCGGGCCGAGGCAACAGCGAGTTCGCGGACCTGAGCCTGAAGGACTGGCGCAAGGTCGCTTTCATGCACGTTGACGCGCTGAACCAGGCCACGGCCGGGCTGCCGCAGGAGCTGCTGCGGCTGCACCTGTGCTGGGGCAACTACGAGGGCCCACACATCCACGACGTGCCGCTGAAGGACATCATCGACGTCGCACTGAGCGCTAACGTCCAGGCCATCTCCTTCGAGGCGGCCAACCCGCGGCACTCGCACGAGTGGAGGCTGTTTGAGACGGTTAAGCTGCCGCCCGGCAAGATCATCATGCCCGGCGTGCTTGATTCCTGCACGAACTACATCGAGCATCCCGAGCTGGTGGCCCAGCGGCTCGTGCGCTACGCCTCGGTGGTGGGCCGGGAGAACGTCATCGCCGGCGCCGACTGCGGCTTCGGGACGTTCGTCGGCGATTCGCGCGTCGACGCTGAAATCGCCTGGGCCAAGCTGGCGGCCATGGTCGAGGGAGCGAAGCTCGCCACAGCAGAGCTGTGGGCATAGGGCAGAGGGCAGAGGGCAGAGGGCAAAATTCGGCGCCCGGGGCGGGACGCCCTGTGTGCGTTACCGCAGCCTCTTCGTGCTTTGCCCTATCCACTTTGCCCTAATGCGGGTCCTCATGATCTCCAAGGCGCTGGTGGTGGGCGCCTACCAGCGCAAAGCGGAGGAGCTGGCCAAGCTGCCGGGCGTGGAGCTGCTGGTGGTGGTGCCGCCATCGTGGATCCTGGAGGGGAAGCCGCAGCGGCTGGAGCGCAGCTACACCAGCGGCTACCAGCTGACGGTCGAGCCGATTGCCTTCAACGGGCATTTCCACGTCCACTTTTATCCGCTGCTGCGGCGGCGGTTCGCCCAGTTCCGGCCGGATCTGGTGCACATCGACGAGGAGGCCTACAACCTGGCCACCTTCCAAGCCCTGCGGCTGGCGCAGCGGTTCGGGGCGCGCAGTGTGTTCTTCACCTGGCAAAACCTGGACCGCCGCTATCCCTGGCCGTTCTCGGCCATGGAGCATTCCGTGCTGCGGAACGCCGACCTGTGCCTCGCCGGGAATGAGGAGGCGGCGGGCATCCAACGCCGCCGCGGCTTCGCCAAGGACATACGAGTGATCCCGCAGTTCGGCGTGGACCCGGAGCTGTTCGCGCCAGCCCCGAGCGACGCGCCGCGCGAGGGCTTCACCGTCGGCTTCTCCGGCCGGCTGGTCGAGCAGAAGGGCCTGTGGGTGCTCTGCGACGCCTTCGAACAGCTGCCCGCTGACTGCCGGCTGCTGCTGGTTGGCAGCGGCCCCCTCGAGCCAGAGCTTCGTGCCCGCGCGACTTCGGGCCGCTGGGCCGAGCGCCTGACTATCACCGCCGCCCCCTCCACGGCCATGCCCGGGCTGTACCGCCAGATGCACTGCCTGGTCCTGCCGTCGCTGACCACCCCACCTTGGAAGGAGCAGTTCGGCCGAGCGGCCGTGGAGGCCATGGCCAGCGGCGTGCCGGTTGTCGGCTCCGACAGCGGAGAGATCCCGCACGTCCTCGGCGACGCGGGCCTGATTGTGCCGGAGGGCGATGCCGCCGCGTTGGCCACCGCCCTGCGGCGCCTCCACGACGCACCCACCGAGCGCCAGGCACTGGCCGCGAGGGGCCGCCAGCGCGTGGAGGAACGCTTCACCCAAGAGCAGATCGCACTGCAGACGTACGAGGCCTACAAGGGCATCATTGCTTCCACTAAATGATGTCCATCGGAAATATGTATTGGACTTTTTGGTTCGTCCGTAAGAAGATCAACCCGCGCCACCGAGTGCAAGACCCAGCGGCGCCATGGAAGGGAGGGCACATGGGGATCTTCAGCGAAGCCGACCATCATCCGTTTGTGGAGCTGGATGGCGACGTCGTAATCGAGGACGCCCATGGCGGCTCGGGCAGCGAGCCCTGGCGAGATGAGCACGGGCGGCGCGAGTACGTCCGTGCCACCGAGCCGCGCAGCTTGTACATCCGCGACGAAGCGGCCTAGCTCGCTGCTCTGATTTCCTGAGCGCTGGCCTGCGCCAGCGCCTGCTCTTCTTCGTCTGACAACGTATAGCTGGACCGGCCGCCCTCAACGGGCTTGGCGTAGACGCGTGTTTCCGTCCGGTTATGGAGGCTGCTGAGCACAATACCGTTGCCGTGCTGGTCCAGCAGCGCGATGGCGAAGCTCTGATCGCCGCCGGTCTCTTCGAAGGGGTTGAAGCGGACCAGGCCGACGCGCTGGATTGCGGTCCGGAGCACCCGGTCCAGAGCGTCCAGGCCGCGGTCCTGCTCACCCAGGCGTCGCTCGTGCTCATTGATGCGGCCCACGTGCATGGTCATGATCTCTTCCAGGTTGCCGCCTTTGACGCCGCTGAGCAGCTGCTGGTAGCGCCGAATCATGCGGCTGCTGCGGATCTGCAACACCACCAGCCACAGCAGCGCAATGGCGGCGGCGGCCAGCGCGGCCAGCGTTAGAGGGGATTCGCTATTCAAGCTAGCCGCCATTATAGTGAAGCGCCGCAGCCATGCGATCCTTGATTAGGACCACTTTCTCGGGAGAAGACAGCTTGATGTTCAAACCCGCCTCGTTCGCGCTGCTGACTGCCGCCGGCCTGGCGCTGGCGGCCTGCGGCGGCGGCGCCTCCAGCGCGCCCAAACCAAGCGCCAGCGCACCTACCACCGCGGCCAAACCTTCCGGCGCAGCGGCCGGCGCCGCCGTGCCCAGCGCGGCCGTCGTTGGCCAGCGCGCGCCTGGCCCATATTCGCCCGACGGCGTGGCCACCGTGACCGGCGGCCAGGCCAGCATCGAGGGTACCGACACGCTCAAGTGGCAGCCCAATACGCTGGTCGTAAAGGGCGGCGAGCAGGTCACGCTGCAGATCGCGAACAAAGGCAACACGCCGCACACGTTCCTCAGCCAGTCGCTCAACATCGCACAGATGGACACACCCATCCAGAAGACCACGCCCGTGAGCTTCACGGCGCCCACCGCGCCCGGCGCGTATCAGTTCTGGTGCAACATTCCGGGCCACGCCGAGGCCGGCATGGTGGGCGAAGTCATCGTCCAGTAGCGAGTAGACAGTAGCGAGCCGCCAGTAGTAGCATGGCCCCAACTCGGAAGGAGGACGGGCCATGCACATCACGCGACGCGAGTTTGTCCGCGGTATGGGCGGGCTGGCCGGCACGATCGCGCTGACCGGCACGCTGGGTTGCAGCCAGGGGCCGGGACCGGGCAGCAGTGCCTCGAAGGCCGACCCGACACTCGAGGCCAAGAACCTCAAGCTGGTGAGCTGGACCGAGCTCAACGGCCACGGCAACATGGGCGAGGGCATCGCCATCCAGCAGCTCGGCAACCGACGCATTGCGTACCTGGCCAACGAGAGCGGCCCGATCGGCATGAGCGTGGTGGACGTCACGAACCCCAAAGAGCCTGCCGTCCTGAAGCAGATCCCCGCCGAGAACCCCAAGGTCCGGTTCAATTCATTGTCGATGAGCGGCAACATCCTGGTGGTGGCCCGCCAGGTTCAGGACCGCGGCGATCAGCCGGCGGGGGTGGCCGTCTATGACGCCTCCGATCCCGAGAATCTGAAGCAGCTGGCGTTTTTCAACGCCGGCGGACCCTACTCCCAGGGCTGCCACTACGTGTGGTTCGTGGACGGCCGATACATGCACATGTCCACGGGCATGCCCGACTTCAAGCCCTCGCACCCCAGCGACAACCAGATCTACGTCATCGCCGACATGAAAGACCCCGAGCATCCCAAGGAGGTCAGCCGCTTCTGGCTGCCGGGCCAGAAGGACGGCGAGAAGCCATTCGCACGCACTCCGCAGTACGACAACGGGCACAAGCTGCACAACGTGGAGGTGCTGCCCAGCAAACCGGACCGCGCTTACTGCGGCTGGATCGACTCCGGCGTGGCTATCCTGGACATCTCGGACATCGAGCACCCTAAGCTGGTGAGCCAGTGGAACCCCAGTCCGCCGATGCGCGGCTTCTACCACACGGCCATGCCACACCCAGAGCGCGGCCTGCTGGTAGTCAGCCAGGAAGCCATCGACGACAACGGCTGCGGCGACAGCCCCAAGCTGATCTGGGTGCTGAACATGGAGGGCGAGACCAACCTGGTGCCCATGGCCATCGCGCCGCAGCCCGACCCGAACGCGTACTGCCAGCGCGGCGGCCGCTTCGGCGCGCACAACCAGCACGAGAATCACGAGCAGCCGACGGCCAAGACGCTGCACAACACGGTGGTGGGCAGCTATTTCGCCGGTGGCGTGCGCATCTACGACATCAAGGACCCGATGCGGCCGGAAGAGATCGCCTACTACGTGCCCAAGAAGCCGGCCAGCTCACGAGTGAACTCGGCCCAGATTAACGACGTCTACGTCGACGAGAAGGGCTACGTCTACGCCGTGGAGCGCTTCGGCGGCGGGCTGTACATCCTGGAATACACCGGCAAGGCGCCGCTGAGCTAGCCCGAACATGAGCCAACAAGCCCAACCCGGCGAGGTCAACATGGTCCTGCAGGGCGGTGGCGTACTGATGCTGGGACTCGCCGGGGCACTGGTCGAGCTGGAACGCGTCGGCTACACGCCGCGCTACATGGCCGGTACGTCCGCCGGCTCCATCGTCTCGGCGCTGCGCATGGCTGGCTACACGCCCAAGGAAATCGAGGAGGAGCTGATGAAGCGCGACTTCCTCGAGCACCTCGACTTCACCTGGCTGGCCCGTATACTCCCGCCGATCGGCCTTCTGCTGAGCCTGCAGTTCTATCGAGGCGCCGTGCGTGGTGATGCGTTTCTGGAGCTTGTGCGCGAGCTGCTCAATCGCAAGCACATCAGCAGCTTCGACAGCCCGTCCCTGGTGGACAGCAGCCAGCCCGTAGACGACGTCAAGCATTCCCGGCTGGAGGTGGTGACGACAGATCTCACCCGCGCGAAGGAGCTTGTGCTGCCCTACGACTGCAAGAGGGGGCTGGGGCAGAACCCAGGTGACGTCGAGGTCGCCTTGGCCGTCCGGATGAGCATGAGCGTGCCATTTGCGTTCGTGCCGGTGGAGACTGCCGATCGCAGTCCGTCTGCCGTGGGGCGGATCGTGTGCGTGGACGGCGGGATCGTGAGCTCCTTCCCGCTCGACATCTTCGACTCAGGTTCGCCGAGCCCCCATGACACGGTCGGCATCATGCACCTACCGACGCGTGGGCCCCGCGCTTTCAGGGTGACGGGCATCCTGAGCGCGACCCAGGCGCTGTGGGCGGCCGCCTGCAATGCGCGCGACGACCGCGTGCTGGAAGAGGACAAGTACGTCCGGACCGTCATCATCAGGACGGATGTGAGCTCAAACGCATTCTGGCTCAGCCAGCAGCAGAAGGAACAGCTGTTCGATCAAGGCGTGCTGGCCGCCCGGAACTTCCGCAACAGGGGCACGCCTGCCATCAGCGCGCCTGGGGCGCTGGCGCCGGCCAGGTTTACGGATCTGTTGCCTCATCGCGCGGCAATCGCGCTGTCGGTCCTCCTGGCGCTGGGCATCGGACTGGGACTCGGGCGGGCTGCGGAGCAGACGCAGTGGCAAATCTTGTGGTGGTCGCTCACCGCTTGGCTGGCCCTGCTGGTCCTCCAGATGATTCCGATGTTGTGGCTGATCGGCACCCCTACCATC
>DATGVV010000452.1:0-3236 GCA_035299885.1 Chloroflexota bacterium
GCGGCTATCCGGTGCAAAATCGTGCGGCGGCGACCAGACCGGACCGTGGGGCCGCAAAGAACCTGCAGCGCTCGCATCAAGCATGCCCGAAGGAAGGGGCTTGACCGCCAGTTAATCGAACGTGGCCGGCTGCACGGATGAGGCGATCAGATCGAACTGCTTAGCGTCTTCGTCCTCAACCAAGCGGTTTGACTTCAAAGGTGCCACGTCACCAAGCCGAGGACACATCCGCAGCGGAGACAGAGCGACTAGGCCCGAAGGCCGTCGCAGACGATGCGGCTCAGGCCGCGCACATCGCTGCCGTAGCGGTCGGCTGCAAGGCAGGTGCCGGTGAGCAGCGCCATGACCTCGCCGATGGTCACGTCCTTGCGCACGCCGCCGGCCTTCTGAGCGCGGCGGAGCAGCTGGTCCATGGCCCCCCTCAGCTCATCGGAGGCCGAGGCTTTGGCCGCCTTGACGTCGATGCCCGCGCTGGACAGCGACTCGTACAGGCATTTGTTGGTGCTGCTCAATTCCACGAAGCGGTTCAGGAAACCGAAGAAGGCCGCAGCCGGATCGTTCGCCTCGGCCAGTGAGCGGGCGTCCTCGGTGAGTCGTTGTACGCCGTCTACGACGATCGCCTCAAATAGTGCATGCTTGGTTGGGAAATGCCGGTAGATGGTCCCGGGGCCCACCCCGGCCCGCCGCGCGATCTCGTCCACCGGACACGCCAGCCCCTGGCTGGCGAAGACTGCGCGCGCCGCCTCCAGGATGCGCCCCCGGTTCAGCCGCGCGTCGGCGCGCTCGCGCCGGGGCGCAGACTCCGCCTCGCCTTCGAGTGACGGCTCCGATGCCGTAGGTGACGCCATAGGCCAGATCTAAGCGACCAAGGTCCGATTGTTGACAACCGGAACGGTCGTTCCGTATAGTACTAGCGGAACCATCGTTCCGATTGTAGCCCTTAAGGAGTCCCCATGCAACAGCGACTGCCCGTGCTCGATCCCGTGTCCGATTTCGATGGCCAGATTGAAGTTGACGCCACTTCCTGGCCAGCGGCCGAACCTGTTACGCCAGCCACAAGTGACCGGCGACGGTGGATCGCCCTCATCGTCGTCTGCTTTGCGATGCTCATGAACACCCTCGACCAGACTATCGTCAATGTGGCCTTGCCGGCCATCCAGCACGACCTGGCGTTCGGCCAGGCGACCTTGGCCTGGGTGGTGGATGCCTACCTGATCGCCTTCGGCGGCTCGCTGCTGCTGGCCGGGCGGCTGGGCGATCTGGTCGGCCGCAAGAAGGTCTTCCTGGCCGGCGTGGCGCTGTTCACCCTGGCCTCCCTGGCCTGCGGGTTGGCTCAGAGCCAGGGCGCGCTGATAGCGGCCCGCTTCATTCAGGGGCTGGGCGCAGCCTTGTCCACATCCGTGGTGATCGCCATCATCGTCACCGAGTTCCCGGAGGCTGCCGAGCGCACCAGGGCCATGAGCGCCTACGTCATCACGGCGGTTGGCGGCGGCTCCATCGGCCTGCTGCTGGGCGGCGCGCTGACCGAGTGGCTCAGCTGGCACTGGAACTTCTTCATCAACCTGCCCATTGGCGTCGCCACCTTCATCGCGGGAGTGCTGCTGATTACTGAGAACGAGGGCCTGGGCCTCGGCCATGGCCTGGACGTCGGCGGCTCCGTCCTGGCGACCTCAGGCGTGATGGCCGCTATTTACGCCATCGTGAGCTCGGCGCAGGCCGGTTGGAGCTCGGACCAGACCCGCGGCTCCGGCCTGCTGGCCCTCGTCCTTCTGACCTGGTTCCTGGTCCTGCAGGCTGCCCTGAAGAACCCGATCATGCCGCTGCGCATCCTCCGCTCGCGGGGGCTGCTGAGCTCCAGCGCTGTCCGCGGCCTGACCGTGGTGGGCATGTACTCCACCTTCTTCCTCGGTGTGCTGTATCTGGAGCGCGTGCGCGGCTTCGACACGATGCGCACCGGCGTGGCGTTCCTGCCGTTCACCCTGGCGGTGCTGGCGCTGTCGTTTGGCGCCACAGCGAGGGTAATGGAGCGGCTGGGCGCGAAGCAGACGGTCGTCCTGGGGCTGCTCGGCATCCTCGGCGGCTTGCTGGTGTTCGCTCGGGCGGGGGAGCAGACCAGCTACTTCCCGGCTCTGTTCGTCGGGTTCCTGCTTGTGGGGCTGGGCGGCGGCACGCTGTTCACGCCGCTGCTGACCATCGCCGTGGCTGATGTGGCGCCTCAGGACGCGGGGCTGGCATCGGGCATCGTGAACGTCTCCCAGAACGTCTCGGCAGCAGTCGGGATCGCTCTCCTCGGCACCATCTCCGCCAGCCGGACGGGCCTGTTGCTCAGCGACGGCTACTCGTCGCTGGCCGCCCTGAGCGCGGGTTATCGCTTTGGCTTCGCTGTGGCCGCGGTCTCGGTAGCCGTAGGCTTGGCGCTGGCGCTGGTGGCGCTGCGTGGCCCGGCCCGCGTCCAGACCGAACGCGAGATGGCCATCGAACGCCTGAGGAATGTCGAATTCGCCGAGCGCTGTTCGACGTCTGAGTAGGACCCAATCATCACCGAGCAAGGAGTAACTGTGGAGCAAGGAGTCGTTTCTGACCTCAACCGCTACCGCTTGAGCCGTTCCCGCCAGCTCGCGCTGGGCGTGCTGTGCACCGGGATGCTCATGATCGTGCTCGACCAGACCATCACGAACGTGGCGCTGCCGTCCATCCAGCGTGACCTCGGCTTCTCACAGGCGAGCCTGGCCTGGGTGGTTAACGCCTATCTGATCGCCTTCGGCGGGCTGCTGCTGTTGGCTGGCCGGCTGGGCGACCTGATCGGCCGCAAGCGCATGTTCCTGATCGGCCTGGCTGTGTTCACGACAGCCTCGCTGCTGTGCGGTCTGTCGATGAGTCAGCCGATGCTGGTGGTGGCGCGCTTCATTCAGGGCGCCGGCGGGGCCATGACCTCGGCCGTCATCCTGGGCATGATCGTGACCATGTTCCGCGACCCGGCGGAGCAGGCCAGGGCCATCGGCGTATACAGCTTCGTGGCCTCCGCCGGAGCCTCCATTGGGCTGATCGCGGGCGGCATCCTCACCCAGGCGCTCAACTGGCATTGGATCTTCCTGGTCAACCTGCCCATCGGCATCGCGGCAGCCATCCTGGCCGGGCGTCTGCTCGAACCGGAGCCGGGGCTAGGGCTGGGCGAGAGAGCCGATGCGCCCGGCGCAGCCCTGGTGACGGGGTCACTGATGATTGGCATCTACGCC
>DATGVV010000453.1:0-4108 GCA_035299885.1 Chloroflexota bacterium
CGTCGAGGACTGCGCGCCCGGCTGCTTCCCCGGCCGGCGCCCCGACCGCCCTCGCAGTGACCGGTCCCTGGGCTTCTTCCGATACGGGCTATCGGAGGAGGGGGGCTTCGATGAGGTGGATGAGTCCTTGCCCAGGCGGCGCTCCAAGTCCGCGACCCGGCCAGACAGCACCGCGATCTGCGCCTGCGCCGCTTCCGCGCCGACGTGACGGGTTGACGTGGCCCCGTCTTGACGACCAAGCTCTGCTCTGCTTCTGACGGGGAGAGGGTTGGCTATAGCAGAGAATGCATATAGCATCAGATGCATGACAGGCCTCTATGAGGTGGAGCTGGAACCCGAGGTCCGGTCGTGGCTAGCTCGGCTAACCGACCGTGACTTCGGCCGGGTTGACTTCCTCGTTGGCCTCCTGGCTGAGCGCGCGGAAGATCTCGGCGAGCCCTATGCTCGCCATCTGGGCGGGAAGGTACGGGAGTTGAGGTTCCACCTGTTACGCCAGCAGACTCGGGTCACCTACTGGCTGGCGCCGGGACGGCGGGTGATCTTACTGACGGTGTTCCGCAAGACCCGCGACGCCGAGACAGCGGAGGTCGCCCGCGCTCTGCACGCTCAGAAGGTCTGCGAAGCCGGACACGGCCAGGGGCACGAAGTGTTCGACCGGGAGGTGAACTGACATGGCCACCGAGCACACGTCCTACGAGGAGCTTGCCTGGCCACGGAGGAAGAGTGCCGAGTACCGCGAAGGGTATGCGGAGGCTCGCCGCGCTTTCCTGATCGGGCAGGCTGTGCGGGAGCGCCGTCTAGCCCTCGGCCTGTCGCAGGTCGAACTCGCCGCCCGGGCGGCCATGACGCAGCCTGCCCTGTCCCGGCTGGAAGCTGGGGGGGTCGTGCCTACGATCCCGCTACTAGAACGGATAAGCGCCGCCCTCGACGCCGACCTCATAGTGGAGATCGCGCCCCACGCCGCCTGATACCGCACGCACAACCACGATGACGTTGTCTCCAGGCGGAGGAGGGAACGGGGGTCGGCTCAACCTTCCCGGGCACTGTGACCCGACACGGTATGTGTGAAACGACCATGGATGCCCAGAGTATTCTCCGCGATTAGGCCTCCATAACCAGTTAATCCACGCTATTGGAGCTCTAAGAAATTGCCTCATCGAGTGGATGCCCATCGCGCTTATCGGAGACCGCGCAGGCCGCTGTTGCCAGCATCCCAGCAGCAGTGGATAGCTCGGTGCATTCTTTTGACCATTTTTCTAGCTTGCGGCTTCTGTCCTCTATCATCGCTTCGAAATATCCGTCCGGGTTTGGGCTAGCTTTGCCTGCAGCTTCCTCTATACGCTCAATGTTTATGAATCCATGTCCAGTTCCGGTCATGAAGTCCTCGTATCCAAGATCCTTGACGGCGGGAAGAATCGCGCAGAGGAGATTTCCAATGCACCCCTTTACGCGTGGCGACGGATCCCCATCAGAGATGCCATAGAGCCGTATGGCTAGCTCACGAAGGGCATTCTTGCTATTGCTGGCAAGCGCCATGTGAATGAGGGCATCTGTAATGAGCAGCTTGGCCGTTACGGGAAGATCGGGAATCCACGCACTATTAACTGCGCTTGGCCAATGCAGGGAATTGCAGATATCCAGCCCTTTAGCATTTCGGCACAACAACTCTGCTGCCATGACTTGCGCATCCGGCTTGCCGCTCACTAGAGCTTCATCGATTATCTGGATAGCCGTCTCTGTTGCTATTCTGGGGGAATCCGACGGCTTCATATTCGTCGATGACAGTGGGCTTACCTGGGTGGACCAGAGGTCTACGAGCAGAGCGACAGCTAGATCAGCCAAATCAAGTCGCGCCAGTGCCAGCAAGCCAGCGGCGCTAGTTACCGCGTTCCCAGACGGGCCCGCCGAGTCGGCTGCACGAATTGCTGCATCAAGACGCAACCGGAAATTTTGCTCCTCGTGCTCTTGAGCTAGCCGTTTTTCCGATTGCTCTCGCTTTTGAGCTAGCCGTTTTTCCGATTGCTCGCGTTCCAGGGCGCGCTGGGCTTGTGCTTCTTGCTGCTGTTTAGAAGTACGCATATCCGCTGACTTCTTGATCATGAACCCGGCGAGCGCAACGGAAGCAGGAACCAGAATGGCGAGTAAAGCGAGGAACACAGTCATGGCGGTATTCTTCCCCCTCAGGTTAGTCCTTGATAGGTACTGGCATCGGCCCGTTAGACGGCTGGTATCGGCTTGTCAGCTCGATTGCGGGTGCGACGTCTGGGACCGCGCCCAGAGTCGGAACTTCCCAGTTCCACTGTTTGTAGTTCGCGGCCCAGCGGGACGCCAGCTGTGGGTAAGGGTCTGGGATGTCGTGGCCGAGACGGCGTAGCTCGTCGGGGGCAAGCGGCAGCTTGATCCAGAAGTCGACGGGATGTTCGCTGCGGATGTCCACCCCAGTGCAGTTGTAACCACCGGACCGCTGGAAGGCGAAATATCCTGGCGTCAGCCTGGGTACCCAATCGAGGTGCCGTTCCTTGACTTCTTTTTCTATCCGCTCAAACAAGTCGCGGACCAGGCCAAACCGATCCGGCTGCAATCGGGCTTGGTAGTAGTCCCAGCCAATCTCGACACTTGGGGACCGGCTACCGCCGATCTTCTGGGTCCGCGCTTGTTCGGTCTGGCCGACGACCCGCGGCACGAGCGTCGTCAGGTTCCCGTGGCCGACGTACTGTTTGATCTCGACACCTACCACCTCGGTCGGGCTCATCCGCTCATTCAGGAACTGTGTCGTCGCTCCGCTTGACCTCGACCAGAGTGGGCACGGCCTCTTGATCGATAAACAGGTGATCAAGGGACCAGCGGCCGCCACTGGTTTCCCGGTCCGGTATCCCGGCCTCCCTCTTCACCAGGAGCCAGCGGCGCAGCGTACCCGCGAGCTGATCACCACCGGCCAGTAGGTTCGGGTACTTCGCGAGCCATCTCTGCAGGAGATCCTCAGAGTCATACGCTTGCTCGCGCATCTCCACGAGCTTCTCGCCGCTCAGCAGAAAGATGCCTCCACTCACAGGCAAATCGTAAGCATGTCTAGCCTCGCATGCTTGCGCCTTCGCGCGTTCGTTGCGGCGAACCCCGGCAAGGTGTGCCATGGAAGCTTGACAACCCCTGACCCTCGCGTACTGGACGGCTTTGGGCATGGGAACCCTGTATGAGGAGTTTCCCATCGTCAAAGCCCAACGCGGCGTGCAGGCCGCGCGGGTCATTGACGGGTTGGTCGTTCTCGGTACGCCGCCGCGCCGTGTCCCGCGCGGCAAGCCCGGGCGTAACGAACGCGCGGCGGCGAATCTCGACGGCGAAGACGTGCTGGTGATCCAGACGAAAGGCACGCGCCTCAACCCGTACGTGTTTGGGCAGGCGCTGCTAAGCATGGAGCTGATCCAGCGGCGCTGGTCCCCGCGGTCGCTGCGGATCCAGCGGCGCTGGTCCCCGCGGTCGCTGCGGTCTGTGCTCATCTGCGTCAAGGATGATCCCGAACTTAGACCGATCACCGGCCGGTACCCGGATCTAGAGGTGCGACTTGAGCGACCGGTGCGCAGAGAGCAGTCCTTCCACCTTGCCCGGCTCCCCGGCGCTGTGGCTAGTGTGGCGGCGCGCCTAGGCGGGTCCGTAGTGGAGCCCGCGCGGGTGGGTTCTAACGTGACCATCGACGGCGTTGTGATCCCGCGCCACCGCGCGAGGGGCGTTCCCCTGCGACAGGCGGTCCCCGGGCGCGATGTGGTAAGCGTTCACACCTACGTTGCCAAGGACGGCGCTGCGCGCTTGAGCATGTCCGTCGGCGGTGAGGTGATCATGGCACAGGCGCTGCTGATTCAGATGGGGGCGGCATCGGCGCGGTCAGTTGTCGTCGCGCACCACCGCGATGCCGCTATTGAGGCGGCGCTAGCCCGCTACGCCGACTTTGAGATAGGGCACCCATGATTGCACGACGCTGGATCCACGACGAAGCTTCGCGGCTACGGGGTTGCGGAGTCGGCGGGCTCAGCAGATGGCGGTTCTTCAGACTCTCGGCTGTCAGCGCGCATCGCGGTCGGCCCTGATCTCCGCGATCAGCTCTTCTGCTCGCTGT
>DATGVV010000454.1:0-1649 GCA_035299885.1 Chloroflexota bacterium
TCCTGCCGGAAATCCTGATCCGGGCGCATGCTTTGGGCTGGCAGATCCTGGAGACCCCATTCCATTACGCGCCGCGGCGAAGCGGCACCTCGAAGGCGCGCGTCATCCGGCTGCTGGCCGCCTACATCCGCACCTTTGCGAAGTTGTGGCGCCTTCGCAACTCCATTGAAGCTGCCGACTACGATGAGCGTGCGTTCGACAGCGTGATCCCACTGCAGCGTGCCTGGCAACGCCGCCGTCACGAGATTGTCACCAACCGCGCCGCCGGCGCCGGCCTGGTGCTCGACATCGGCTGCGGCTCGAGCCGCATCTTGCGTGACCTGAACAGTCCCGTGGGACTCGACGTGAAGTTTTCGAAGCTGCGCTACATGAAGCGCTACGACCTGCCGCTCGTCAATGGCTCGCTCTTTGCCCTGCCCTTTGCCAGCGCGTCGTTCGACGCGGTAGTTTGCTCCGAGGTCATAGAACACGTGGCGAGCGGCCGCGTGCCGTTTCAGGAGATGGACCGGGTGCTGAAACCGGCGGGTACGCTGGTCGTTGGCACGCCCGATTACGACACGCTCTCGTGGCGGCTGTTCGAGGCTGCGTACGCCCGCCTGGCCCCCGGGGGCTATGCCGACGAGCACATCACCCACTACACGCGCGACAGCCTGACCCGGCTGGTTGCTGGCTTAGGATACGAGCCCATTGCCACGGAGTACGTGTTTGGCTCGGAAGTCATCATCACCTTTCGCAAGCCAGCAGCGTGACGAGTTACAGGTTGCGGAAGCGCGGAATAACGTGCTCCGCGAAGCGCTCGATGTTGCGCTTGGTGAGATCCGCCGGGAGGCTGCCGAAGTGCACGAACGGCACTAGCCGGCCGAAGCCCAGCATCTTGTGCGCTTCCTCCAGCCGGCGCAGCACGGTGTCGGGACTGCCGACGATGGCCAGGCTGCTCGAGTCGATGTCCTGCCAGCTCTTCTTGGCGTAGACGCCCACTTTGCTGCCCATGACCCGCTGCATCGAAGCGTCGGTCAGGTAATTGGGCGGAAACAGCATCTCGATCGGCATGTACAGCAGGTTGTTGGCGAACATGTCGAGGTGGGGCCAGGCTTCCTCACGGGCCTGCTCGTCTGTCTCGCCGATGTACAGCGGCACGGCCCAGCCGATCTGCTCGGGCGAGGCCTTGTAGCCGCACGCGTCCGCTGTTTGGCGGTACTGATCAAAGAACGGCGGGATCTGGCCCAACGCGGTGTAGGTCTGGAGGTACGGGTAGCGCTTCTCCGCCGCCCAGTCGATGGTCTCCCCGCTGCCCATCGACGGGATCCACACCGGCGGATGCGGCTTTTGCAGGGGCTTGGGCCAGATGTTGACATAACGCAGGCTGTAGTGCTTGCCATCCCAGGCGAACGGCCCCGGATCGGTCCAGGCCTTGATGATCAAATCGTGGGCCTCTAGATGGCGCTCGCGGGAATGAGCGGGATTAACGCCCATCGAGTAGTACTCGGCGCCAATGCCGCGCACGAAGCCGCTGATGATGCGCCCGCCGCTGATCACGTCCAGCATGGCCACCTCTTCGGCCACGCGGATGGGATGGTCCCGCAGCGGCAGAGCATTGCCCAGGATGGCGATCTTCACGCTCTTGGTGCGCTGCACCAGCATGGCGGCGA
>DATGVV010000455.1:0-8080 GCA_035299885.1 Chloroflexota bacterium
GTGGAGGAGCCCGGTAAGGGAGCGTCGAATCGCCGGCCACAGTTGGGGCCAAAGGGGCCAAGGACGATCCGTTTTGGCCCCACTTGACAAGGTTATCGAGTCAGCGATACCGAAAATTTCGTAGCGCATACCGGATTCGAACCGGTGATCTCCGCCTTGAGAGGGCGGCGTCCTAGGCCGCTAGACGAATGCGCCGTGCGAGTACGAACTATATCGAGAAACAGGCTTAGCAGGCAAGTCCCAGGCCGGGCACGGAGTCGCGCGTGAGCACCATGATGGACACGGCTTCGGCCGTGCGGCCATCCTCCAGCACTTGCACCCGGTACTCGCGCAGGAACTCGGCCGCGGCCAGCGGATCGGCCAGGAACCAGTCGATCATGTCGTCATCGATGAACACCGGGCGCGGCGCCCGCACGCGGCCTACTCGCTTCTTATTTGCCACCCTGAAATATCTCTGCTGGCATAACGTCCGGGCGGGCCCGGAAGTTACGGACGGGCGGTGTTTCCCGGTATACTCCGCGCCAAGGTAACGCGGCAGCATGGCATCGATCGGCCCAGTTCAACCTGGAGCCCCATACCTCCCACCCAGTCGGGACGCCAAGCTCGCCCGCCGGCGCAAGGACTCCTACGACCGCACCTCAGCAGATGAGGCCGAGGTCCTCGAAAGCTCCCCAGCCGACGACGATTACGAAGCTGCGCTGCTGGCTCGCTTCCCGGAAGGCAGCGGGCCTATCAACTGGCTGGCGCGGCTCATCTTTCAGACCTACCACTCGGTCCTTCGTCCCAAGCTCGGACGCATCATCGACATCCTCGCGTAGCTAGCGCTTCAGCGTCTGCAGGAAGGCCACGAGCTGCTGCAGCTCTTGGTCGCTCATGTTGCCGCCAAAGGCGGGCATGTTGTTGCCGCCGTTGAGGACGCGGGTGATGAGCTGCTCGCGGCTCAGGCGGTCGCTGACTTCGGTCAGGTCGGGGCCTTTGCGTCCGCCGCTGCCGGCCACGGCATGGCAGGTGATGCAGCCCTTGTCCTGGAACAGCGGCAAGCCTTTGGCGGCGTCGCCGCTGGCGCGAGCCTGGACCTCCGCCGGGATGTGAGCGTCTCGCGCTGCCCCGATGTCGGGTGACCAGTCAGCCTGCTGGCCCTGGATGGTTAGCACTACCAGGCTGACCAGCATCCCGCCCACCAGGAACACCGCCAGCGGCCGGCGCGCCGGATGGCGCTCGCCGCGGTTGGAGACGAACGGCACCGCAATGACCAGCACGCCGATCAGCACCGGCACGGACAAGATCACCCAGTCCTCCAGGACGGGCGGGATCTCCGCCAGCACGGCGAAGTACCACAAGAAGTACCAGTCAGGCCGCGGATTGGCCTCGACGATGGTCGGGTCGGCCGGTTTGCCGAGCTCGGGCGCGCCGATCACCGCTGCCAGGACCATGATCACTGCCACCACCAGGACGGCGAAGAGGGCGTCGCGCCAGGCGGCCTCCGGGAAAAAGGGCACGCCGTCGCGCTCCAGGAGCTCGTGGTAGCGCTGCTTGTACGTCTTTGGATCGACCACCACGCCAGGCTCCGGCGGCTCGGAGATGCCGTCGAACACCACCAGCCACAGGTGGACCAGGATGAAGCCGGCGATGAGCGCCGGCAGCAGGAACACGTGCACGCCAAAGAAGCGTGTCAGCGTCGGTCCTCCGACCGTTGACCCCGCGACTACCAGCTGGGCGACGAGGCCGCCAATGAGGGGCGTCTTGCCGGCCTGCTCGGCCATGACCACGACGCTCCAGTAGCCGTCCTGGTCCCAGCGCAGCAGCTGGCCGGTAAAGGCAATGGCTGCCGTCAGCACCAGCAGGAAGGCGCCGGTGAGCCAGTTGAACTCGCGCGGGAACTTATAGGAGCCCATCAGGAAGATGCGCAGCACGTGGATAGTGATCAGCACCACCATGGCGCTGGCGCCGAAGTAGTGCATGCCGCGCAGCAGATGGCCGAACGGCGCCTCGTGGGTGATGAACTGCAGGGTGTCGTAGGCCACGCTGGGCGCGGGCACGAAGGTCATGGCCAGGGCCACACCAGTGATGACCTGGATGATGAAGGCGGTGAGCGTCGCGCTGCCGAACACGTACCACCAGCCCGCCTTGTCCGCCTTGGGCACGGGGTGCTGAATGATCGGCAGCAGGCCTTCGTAGATGTGGCTGCGATCCTCGAACCAGCCGCCGATGCGCAGCCACAGGCTCTTGGCGCGGTTCGGCCCGCTGGCGGGCGTGGCAGCCATCAGCGGGCCGTCGGGATGGGGAAGGTCAGCGCCTGGACCTCGCCGTTCTCGATTCGCACCTGGTGCTTGAACAGTGGACGGGGCGGCGGCCCGGCCGCCACTTGGCCATCGGCGTAGTAGATGCCGCCATGGCAGGGGCATTCGAACAGCTTGGCCGCGTCCAGCCAGTTTACGGGACAGCCGAGGTGCGTGCAGTTGACGGCGAACACGTCGTACTGGCCGGGGCCCGTCTGCCGCACCCAAACGGAGGTGTCGGACGCTTCGCCGGCCCAGGGCAGGCTCGAAGGATCCTTGAAGTTGACCAGCTTAGTCTGGCCGGTGCTGAAGTCGCTGACCTTGCCGAGGGTCTGCCAGGTGTTGGGGGCACGCTTGATGAGCGGTCCAAAGATGTAGCCGATCAACGGTACGCCGACCATCACGCCGATGAGGCCACTGAGCCCAAAGGTGAGGTTAGCCAAGAAGCGCCGCCGCGAGCGCGCCTCGCCCAGGCCATGGATGCGGATCAGGTGCTTCGGCACTAACGCGCCTCCGGCGCGGTCTCACGGTCCCAAGTCCCACGTCCTAAGTCGTTGACGTCAGAGTGACCTGGGACCTGAGACCTGGGACCTGAGACCTCCGCGATCAGGGCCCGCATCCAACCGGTGATGGCGATCACCACCAGGATCACCCCCGCGTAGAAAAAGATGCCGACGGTGATCATGCCGAAGGCAGCCGACACCAGACCGAGCGCCAGGGCCGCGGGCCAGATGGTTGGCTTGGGCAGTTCTTGCTCGACGTCGTGCAGATCGCGATTGTCCACGCTAGCCTCCCAGGAACGCCGACCAGAAATAGACCACGCCGTAGATGAGCACCCACATGCCATCGACGAAGTGCCAGTACAAGCTGACGATCTCCAAGCTCGACTCGCCGCTGTGTGGAATCGGCACGCGAAAGGACACGCCGATCAGGGACAGCATCATCAGCAGGCCCACGATCACGTGCAGGCCGTGGATGCCGGTGAGTGTGAAAAAGGTGGTCGACCACACGTTGCTGGCGGCGGTCACCTGCTGCCCGAACAGGTCGAGCCACTCGATCAACTCGCCGGCCAGAAAGACCGCGCCGAGCGCGATGGTGGCCAACAGCCACAGCCGCATGCCGCGGGCATCGCCACGGGCCACGCGGCTGGGGCAGAGGGCGATAGTGGCGCTGCTCAGCCACAGCGCGATCGAGAATGGCACCATCCGCCCGGCGCTCAGCAGCTCGCTGGCACTAGGGTGGCCCTTGTGCCCCTGCCCGGTGACGTACAGCGCGATGACGGCCAGGAAGATCATCGATTCCGAGGCGATGAACAGGAGGATCCCAGCCTTACGGGGACCAATGGCGTGAGCGGCGGGCGCCGCGAGGGCGCTAGAGCTCATGCTCGTGCTGCCAATCGGGGTCCTCGGGATGGGCAACGTCCCACAGCGGCCGGCGGCTGGTGACGTTGGGAATCACCGCGAAGTTGTAGGCGGGCGGCGGCGAAGGCGTGGACCATTCCAGGGTCCAGGCCTCCCAGGGGTTCTCACCGGCCGGGCGTCCGACGCGGATGGACTGCAGCAGGTTCATCAGGAACACCAGCACGGAGAACAGCATGATCCAGGAGCCGACCGTGGCGAGCAGGTTGCTGCCCTCCCAGCCGAGCCCGGCGGGATAGGTGTAGACACGCCGCGGCATGCCCTGGATGCCCAGCAAGTGCATCGGGAAGAAGGTCAGGTTGAAGCCCACGAACATGGTCCAGAAGTGGACCTTGCCGAGGGTTTCGGACATCATCCGGCCGCTCATCTTGGGGAACCAGTAGTACCAGGCGGCGAAGATGGCAAAGGCGGTGCCGCCGAACAGGACGTAATGGAAGTGAGCCACCAGGTAGTAGCTGCCGTTCACCTGCCAGTCGATGGGCACTACCGCCAGCGTGACGCCGCTGAGGCCGCCGATCAGGAACAGGGCGATGAACGCCAGCGCAAACAGCATCGGCGTGCGGAAGCGGATCGCTCCGCCGTACAGCGTGGCCAGCCAGGTGAAGATCTTGACCCCCGTGGGAATGGCAATGGCCATGCTCGAGGCGGAGAAGATGAGGTCGGCGATGGGCGGCATGCCGGCGGTGAACATATGGTGGGCCCACACGCCGAAGCTCAGGAAGCCGATGGACACCCCGGAGGCCACCACGAAGCTGTAGCCGAAGATCGGCTTGCGCGAGAACACCGGGACGATCTCCGAGATGAAGCCGAAGGCCGGCAGGGCCATGATGTAGACCTCGGGATGACCGAAAATCCAGAAGATGTGCTGCCACATGATGGGCAACCCGCCACCGGTTGGGTCGAAGAAATTGCCGTTGAAGAAGCGGTCGATCAGCAGCATCAGCAGGTCGGCCGTCAGCGCCGGCAGCGCAAACAGGGACAGGACCGAGGTAACCACCATCATCCACACGAAGACCGGGAGGCGGCGGTAGGTCAAGCCCGGCGCGCGGTGGTAGACGACCGTCACCAGGAAGTTGATGGACGTGGCGATGGTGCCCATGCCACTGAGGATCAGCGCCAGGGCGTAGTAGCTGAGGCCGTTGCTGCTGGAGAACGCGTGCTCGGTGAGCGGGGCATAGGCGTACCAGCCGGCGTCTGGCGCACCACCGCCCAGCAGGCTGTAGTAGAGGAACAGGGCTGAGGCGGGCAGCAGCCAGTAACTGAAGGCGTTCAGCCGCGGATAGGCAACGTCCCGCGCGCCGATCATCAGCGGCAGCAGGAAGTTCGCGAAGCCGAACAGCCACGGCATTACGACGAAGAAGATCATCGTGATGCCGTGCAGCGTGAACACCTGGTCGTAGGCCTGCGGGCCGAGGAAGTCGTTCTGCGGCACGGCCAGCTGCGAACGCATCAGCATTGACTCGATCCCGCCCACGGCGAAGAAGAAGATGGACGTGGCCATGTACATGATGCCGATGCGCTTGTGGTCGACCGTCATGATCCAGCTCAGCAGCCCGCGCGGCCAGACAATCTCGCGCGGAGCCTCGAGCGGCTGAGCAACAGCGGCCACTACTTCAGGTCCTCCAACAAGGCCGCGATCTCGCGGGCTTGTTGATCCGTCAAGTGAAAGCTGGGCATGAGCACGCCCGGTTTGACCGCCTGCGGGTCTTGGACCCAGCGCGCCATGTTCTCGGGCGTGTTCGGCAACACACCGGCGCCGATTGTAGTGCGGCTGCCGATGTGGCTCAGGTCCGGGGCGGCTTTCCCTCCCGACACGCCCTGGATCGTATGGCAGCCGCCACAGGCGTTGCCGGCGTACAGCCGCAGCGCGTCCTGGTGGCTGGACAATGTGACCGGCGCTTGTTTCTGAGCCGCGAGCCAGGCCTCAAACGCCTGCGGCGGGTCGGCGATGACCGTCAAGCGCATCCAGCCGTGTTGGGTGCCGCAGTACTCGGAGCAGGCGCCATCGTAGGTCCCGGCCTTGCCGGCGGTGAAGGTCCAGACGTTGTTCGTGCCGGGGATGGTCTGCTCCTTGCCGGCCAGGTCCGGCACCCAGAAGTTGTGGACTACGTCCGCGGACTGGAGGTTCAGGCGCACCTGGCGGCCGGCCGGTATATGCAGCTCATTGGCGGCGACCACGTCCCCCGGATAGCGGTACTCCCACCACCATTGGTGGCCGATGACGGTGATCTCCAGGGCGTCGGGAGCGATGGCGATCTCCTTGTTGAGCTCGCGCAGCATGAAGCCGAACACGACTACTAGCAGCGTGACGGGGATGGCCGTCCACCACATCTCCAGCCGCAGGCTGCCGTAGCGCTGCCGCGGATCGGGCTGGCCTGGCCGGCCGCGGAATCGCACGATCATGAACAGCAGGGCGCCCAGCACGCTAAAGAGGAACACCGCTGCGATGGCCATCACCAGCCAGAACAGGAACACAATCGAGCTGGCCTGCTCGCTCTGAGGGCTGACTGGCCAGAACGAGGCGGCGGACGCGGCGCCAGGCAGGAGCGCCAGCAGGGTGCCGCTGGCCGCAATCGCCGCCTTTCTTGCCAGGGTGACCTCCCTAATCAGACCGCTTGCCAGTGGGCAATCTAACATAGTGGCGTGGAGCTTCGCGGGCTGTACGTCATCACCGATCGCCAGCTGTCGCGCGGGCGCGGCGACGAGGAAGTGGTGTCGGCCGCGCTGCGCGGCGGGGCGCGCATCATCCAGCTCCGCGACAAGACGCGACCGCGCGCAGAGCTGGCTGAGCTGGGGCTCCGGTTGGCGAGAATGTGCCACGACGCGGGCGCGCTGTTCATCGTGAACGACGACCCCGAGGTTGCCCTCCAGGCCGGAGCCGACGGCGTACACGTCGGCCCCACGGACACGCCGCCCGACCAGGCGCGAGCGATTCTTGGCCCGGACGCCGTGGTGGGCTGGTCGATCAAGAGCTCGATCGAGACTGCCCAGCAGGCTGAACGGTTGGGCGTGAGCTACGTGGCGGTCGGCAGCATCTTTCCCACCTCAACCAAGGCCGTCGCCGCGCCGGTCGGCGTGGATACCATTAAGCGCGTCCGGGAGGCGGTGCAGCTGCCGGTGGCCGCCATCGGCGGGATCAACGCCGGCAACGTGGCTCAGGTTGCCGAGGCGGGCGCCGACATGGCGTGCGTGATCAGCGCGGCGGTGGGCGCTGAAAACGTGACGCTTGCATGTTCGGAGCTTTCGCGTATAATGAATGCGCGCTGGGAGCGTGCCTCCTCGTTAGAGGCAGGCAAAGGGTGAAGGATGCCCCTCTTGTAAGGGACTTCACATGGCAACATCAGTATTCGCCCCAGTTCAGGGCCGGGCCGGGAGAGCGTACAGTGAACCCGATGCCTGAAGCTACCGCGCCCGACGTGAATGTCCTTAAGCTGACATTTCTGCGCGACATCGTGCAGTCGGCGCGGGATCCTGAGGCCGAGAGCTTCCCGTTGATGCAGCTGGCGCAGTCAATCATCAATGCCGCCATGACGCCCGCCATGGTGCGCGAGCGGCTCGGCATCGACCTCGGCTAACGCTTAGGCCTTTACTTCTAGCCTGACCAGCACCGGTCGAGCGGAGCCGCCACACCACAGCACGCCTTTCTGGTCCAAGGCCATATAGCGGCAGTTGACTGGCTTGCTGATGTGCGGGTACACCGTCCACTTCTCGGCCTGGGGATCGAAACGGCCGACGTAGTTGCCGCCGAAGTCGCTGACCCACACGTTGTCCTTGGCGTCGATGTTTATGGCGTAGACCTGATCGCGCCGCCCGTCTTGTCGAGGCGCCAGCCAGCTGGTCCATTGCTCGGTTTTGGGATCGAACCGCCCCAGGCCGCCCCACTCGTGCTCGGCGAACCAGATCATGCCTTTTGAATCAATGCCTAGGCGGCGCAGGCCAGGATCGTTGGCCGCCGCCGGATGGACGAACTCCTTGATCTCGCCGGTCTGTGGATTCAGGCGGAGCAGTTTATTGCCCAGGAACTCCGACACCCACACCATGCCGTCTTGAGCCTCCTGGATGCCATATGGCCGCGCAACTTTCGTGGCTACGGGCCATTCGGTGAGCTTGTTGCCGTTCTTCGGCTCCACCCGCGCGACGCCGTCACCCCACTCGTAGCTGAAGAAGATGTTTCCGTCCTTCGCCACCCAGAGTGTGTTGGGATAGGCAAAGCCCCGCCCAAAGTTCGTTGGGATCTCGGTGAATTTCTCCGTCTTGGGGTCAAAGCTCACCAGCTTGTTGCTACCAGGTACGGTGTAGCCGGTCCACACGATGCCGTTGGCGTCCACCTTGATGCCGTGCGGCCGCGACGGCTGCGTGGGCGTATCCCAGCTCTTGAACTGG
>DATGVV010000456.1:0-4572 GCA_035299885.1 Chloroflexota bacterium
CGCCAGCCGTCAGGATGCCGTGCGTCGGCATCTTCACGTCGGCTACGAACAGCAGGAAGCTGAACAGCATGAGCGCCAGGCCAGCATAGTTGACTGGCAAGGACCCGAGGCTCAGCAGCCCCAGGATGAGGGCCAGACCGCCCAGCACGCCCGGCAGGATCGCGCCCGGCGTGGACAGCTCGAAAATCATGCCGTACACGCCCACCAGCATGAGCAGGTAGGCTAGCGTGGGATCGGCCAGGTAGCTCATCAGCTCCTCGAAGGGCGAGAGCTCGACTCGCTGCGCGCTGGCGCCAGCTGTTCGCAGCGTCAGTATGGTGCCGTCGGGCCGTTTCACCGAGCGACCGTCTAGCTTCGCCAGCAGGTCGGCCAGGTTGCTGGCCTGCAGCTCCACGATGTGCTGCTCAACCGCTTGCTGGTTGGACACCGACACACTCTCGCGCACCGCCTGCTCGGCCCAGTCCGCGTTGCGGCCATGGCTCTCGGCCAAGGAGCGAATGTAGGCGACGCTGTCGTTCAGAACCTTGGTGGCTTCGACAGCCTGCGGCTGGTCGGATTGTCCGGGACCACCCTGCAAGAAGACCGGATGCGCGGCGCCGATGTTGGTGTTGGGCGCCATCACCGCTACGTCCGAGGCCATGGTGATGAACACGCCGGCCGATCCAGCCCGCGCGCCCGACGGCGCGACGTAAACCACCACCGGCACGCTCGAGCCAGTCATCGCCCGCACGATCTGGCGCATCGCGCTGTCCAGCCCGCCGGGGGTGTCCATCTCGATCACCGCCGCGGCAGCGCCGTCCTGCTGCGCCTGCTGCAGGCCGCGCACGACGTAATTGGCGGTAATGGGGTTGATAGCCGCGTGGAGCGAGATCACCTCCACCTGCTCGGAAGCCGCGGCGGTCGCCGCCGTCGCCAGGAACACCAGCGCCGCAAGCAACGCGGCTTTCATGGCCGCAGTATAGTCCTAGCCCACCGGGACGGCCGCCGGCGAGGTCGGGCGCCCGCGGCGCAGCACTCCCCGAACGAGCGTCAGCTCCTCCTCCGTGAACGTCCGCAGCGCAACGAGCAGCAATCCATACAGGACTACGCCCACCAGAGCCCCCAGCACCGGACCGGCGATGCCGCCCAGCACCGCGACGGCCGCGGCTCGCAGGAAAGCCATGGCCACGCCGGCCCCAAGCGCCGCCAGCAGCGGCCGCATAGCCACGTTCAGCAGTGAAGCGCCGTGCAGCTCGCGCGCTGTCAACCACCACAACGGCGCCAGCAGCACCACCTCGCTGCCCACGGTCACCGCGCTGGCGGCGACGTAGCCGAAACGCGGGATCAACGCTAGGTTCACCAGCGCGTTGAAGGCCGCCGTGATGGCGAAGAAGCGGATGATGGTCTTCTGCTTGTCGAGCGCAATGAGCACGTACTGCGTCAGGCCGTTGATGTAGCTGAAGGGCAGGAACAGGATGAGGATGCGCAACGCCAGCGCCGACTGCGCGAAGCGCTCGCCGAAGAAGCCGCGGATGATGTCGTCGGCGAACACCTCGAAGCCGGCCACCAGCGGCAGCGCAATGAGCAGCAGGATCTTCAGGCTAAGGTCGGTGCCGCGCTTCAATGCCTCCCGCTCTGAGACCGCCTGCCGCGACAGGATGGGGAACACCGCCGGGATAAACGCCGCCGGCACCAGCAGCATGGCGTCCACGAATTTGTACGCCGCGCCATAGATCCCGACCTCGTCGTTGCTGCGGAAGGCCCGCAGCAGCGGCACGTCGATTTTGAAGAAGAAGACGGTCAGCAGCTGGTTGAGCATGATCGGGTAGGAGCCTCGGAAGATCGAGCGGATGAGCCCCCGGTCCAGCTCCAGCCGGGGCCGGACCACTGCTCGGCTGATGAGCAGCCAAAACGCTGTCGCCGTGAACAGGTTGGTCAGCAGGGCCGCAACGGCGAGGCCCACGATGTCCCAGCCAGCCAGGATCAAAGCGGCGCCAAGCGCGACGTTCACGATGGTGGTCAGCACCTGGACGAAGGCCTTGTACTCCATCAGCTCGTGCGCATCGAACACGTGGCTGAAGACGCTGGAAAAGGCCGACGGGACGAACGTCAGCACCAGGATGGCGATGACGATGGCTGCGTCCTGATCGAAGCCGAAATAACGGCCCAGCGCCAGCGCCGCGACCGCCACTGGCGCGCCGACCACCGCGGTCACGATCAGCCGTACCGTCACCGCGTTCGAGATGTAGGAGTTCGCCCGCTCCTTGTCGCGAGCCACGTCGCGACTGATCAGCTGCTGGAGCCCGAAGCCAATGACGGTGTCCAGGAACAGCCAGATCGTGGCCGCCAGCACATATTTGCCCACTTGCGTGAGACCCAACGCCCGAAAGTAGTAGATGCTGAAGCCGAAGTTGAGCAGCTTCGTGGCTACGTTGCTGACAAGCGGCGTCAGCGAGTTCTTGGTTACGCGTCCGGCGGCGTGAGCCTGAACGGCCGGCACCCGCCGGGCGTAGGCTCGCCAGGCGTATGCCGCCAGCCCGACAGCGATCAGCGCCAGGCTCAACCCCGAGACCAGGCCGCCCACGATGACCGACATCGGCGCGAACACGAACTCCACCTCATGCTCGCCCGCCGGTATCTCCACCCCGCGAAAGCTGTAGTCGGCGGTCACCACGTCGGCCGGCTGGCTGTCCACCGTGGCCTTCCAGCCCGGAAAGTTGTTGTCGGTCAGCACCAGTAGCCCCGGCCCTCTCGCCCGCACGGTCACTTTCCGCCCGCTGTAGCTCGTTACCTCACCCTCTTCCGCCGCGGCGTGAGAGGGCAGGGTGAGGCTACCCGGCGCCCGGTCCACAACAGCGACCCGCGACACATCCACCGACCGAAGCGCCTCCAGTTGTCCCTCCCGCGACGTCTCCACCCTCACGTCGGGCACCACGAACGCCCGCGGCAGCGCATCCCGATTCCGGTACACGCGCCCATCACGCCCCGCGTACACCTGCTCGAACTGAGGATCGCGAATCTCTAGCTGGCTCAGCACGTACTTCACGTTCAGCAGGTTCAACAGGGGCGATTTCAGCGCCTCGGGCCGATCGAGCGGCTTCACCCGATTGAACTGCAGCTGATCCTGCGGCTCGAGCAGCCCATTGAGCTGCGCGTAGCGGCCTATGATGACCGAGTCGTAGCCGCGCGCATCCTGGATGCCATAGGGCACACTGCCGTTGGCCTCGAACATCTTGTCCTGCCCGTAGGCGGTCACCCTGAACAGGCCATGGTCCTGCTGCAGGAATGTCACCAACGCCGGCGTGGTCTTCAGCAGACCGGGATCGGCGGCGGTGTTGAAGTCGATGCCGAAGAAGCCGAGGTCCACCGCCACCAGTGCCGCCGCCAGGACGCCGAACGCTCGCCGGCCCGTCCAGCAGATCAGCGCCGCCGCCAGGACCAGCGCAAGGAAAATCGCGTAGTTCCGCATCTCGAGCTGCCGATCGTCCGCCGGGACGCGCGGCAGCACGATGCGCAGCCACACCGCCAGGCCGGCCACGGCCGCTCCGGCTGCGGCGCCAAACATCAGTCGCGCCGTCCCCAGCCGCTCACGGACGAGGTCGAAGCCAAATCCCGCCAGCAGCGCCATCGCCGCCGTATAGGGGATCAGCCACCGGAACGGGCTGTGGATCTGGTTGAAGCCGGGTAACAGGAAAAACACCACCCGGTACAGCGGCGTGCCGAACGCCAGCAGCAGGGAAATGGCGACGATGCCCCACAGACATGCTATTTCCGCTCGAGGCGGACCCGCCCGGCGAAGCATCAGTAATGTCGCGCCTGCAAGGAGCAGCGGCAGCACGCCCACGTATGCCGCCTGTTCCACGTAGTCCTTCGGTCCCCAGTACGGCGCCCAATGAATGACCGGGTTGCCATAGAAGTCGGGCATCAGAAAGGTGAACAGCTGCGGCAGCTTCAGGGCAAAGCCGGCCACCTCCTTGTAGGTGACCGTTCCCGACCGGAAGTTCAGGCTTCCCGCTTCGTAGAAGGGCAGCAGCTGAACGGCGGCAACGCCCACACCAAGGAGCACCATCGCTGCACTGCTCGCCAGGGCTCTCGCCGCTGCTGCCGGGCTCCAGGTGCCCTCACCTAGCCTCTCCCATTGCGGTGAGAGAGGAACAGCACTGCCGCCTGGCGCCTGACGCCTGACGCCCTCAGCCGCGACGCGGCCGGCCGCGTACAACCCCATCGCGGCCATGACGTACACGCTCGCCTCGATGTGGCCAGCCAGGACGCTGATACCCAAGACGAGTGCTCCGCCGAGGGCCGGCAGCGCCGGCCAGCGCTGCTTCGACTGCCGCACTATGAGCTCGATCAGCAGCAGCAGCAGCGGCAGGTACACGATGGCGCCCATCATCTGCGGCCACAGCACGCTCGTCACCAGCCGGGTGCTGAACATGTACGTCAGTCCAGCCAGCACCCCGGCCGTGCGCGAGCCGCCGTTCACCCGCAGGAAGGCGTAGGCGCTGGCGCCGGCCAAGAACATGTGCAGCGCCGCGAAGTAGCCGTAGGCGTACGCTAGCGGCAGGATCAGCCACAGCAACGTGAACGGGTAGA
>DATGVV010000457.1:0-7033 GCA_035299885.1 Chloroflexota bacterium
GGCCGGTGAGCATCTCGTAGGCCATCACCCCGGCGGCGTAGATGTCGCTACGCGCCGTGGCCGGCTGCCCCTGGGCCTGCTCGGGCGAGATGTAGTAGGCCGATCCGAGCACGGTTCCGGCGGCCGTGAGCGTTTCGGCGCTGACGCTGCGGGCGATGCCGAAGTCGCCAATCTTCACCCGCCCCTGCGGCGTGAGGAGCACGTTCTCGGGCTTGAGATCGCGGTGCACCACGCCGCGGCCATGCGCATAGTCCAGCGCGTCGCACAGCTGATCCAGCACCGTCACTACGTCGCGCGGCTCGAACGGCGCGTCGCTGTCGATGTACTCGCGCAGCGGCCGCCCCTCGACCAATTCCATGACGATGAACGACTGTTCGCCGTCCTGCCCAACGTCGAACACGTTCACCACGTTGGGGTGCGACAGCGAGGCCGCGGTGCGCGCCTCGTGGGCAAAGCGCTCGACGAACTCCGCATCCGCCGCGAACTGCTCGCGCAGCACTTTGAGCGCCACGGCGCGATCGAGCCGCAGGTCCGTGGCCTGGTACACGCGGGACATACCGCCCTCGCCCAGCAGCCGCTCGATGCGGTAGCGGCCGGCGACGACGCCGTTAATCACCGGCCAACAATACCTAAGCCGCGCACGGCCATTGCGCCCGCTAGGAGTTGGGCGCTACTTCACGCCGATCTGGTCGGTGAAGCCGCTGGCCTTGAGCTGCTCCAGGTAGTGGTTGTCGTACGTGTCTTTGAGGTTCACGTTCTTGAGCTGCGGGTTCGGGCCATAGTCTTGGATAGTCTTCAAGCCGGCCTCCTGCACGAGCCCGATTTGCTCGATGGCGGGCTTCATCGCGTCGTAGGCTTCCTTGGCCGTAGCCTGATCCGACTCCGTGTGCTTGGCAATCGCGACGATAGCCACATCGGGTTTGTCCAGATAGACCTTATTGGCCTCGAGGACCGCCTTCAAATAGGCGAACACGACCTCTGGGTGCTGGTCGGCCCACGGCTTCATCGTCGCTACCAGGTTGTTCTGCAGCGGCACGTGCTCGTCCACCGCGCCGGCCACTTTTGGGAAACCCGCCGCGGTCGCTTTAACCGTGGTCGGCGGCGACACCGTGCCGGCCTGCACGTTCTTGCTGACCATCGCCGCCAGGATGCCTGGCATGTTCGAGGCGTTCAGTAGCTTCGCGTCGATGTCCGGGCTCAGCCCGTGGTTCTTGAGCAGGACGCGCGTGGCCATGTCGGTGCTGCTGCCGGCCTGCGTGATGGCGATGGTCTTGCCCTTGAGGTCCTCGACCTTCTTGATGTCCGAACCGGCGTGGATCTCGAACAGCGGCGAGGCGGTTGTTTCCTCAATGGCGATCATCTTGGCCCCGCCGCTGGCCTGGGTGTTCAGGATCTCGGCGCCCCCCACGTTGCCGACCTGCACGTCGCCGGCGATGATCGCCTGCGCCTGCCTCACGCCCTCGATGTTCTCCAGGGTGGCGTCCAGCCCGTACTTGGCAAACAGGCCGGTGTCGACGGCGATCCACATCGGCGTGAAGACGACGCTGGGCACACCCGTGGCGGTGGTGATTTTGACCTTCTGCCCGGCCGGGATGCTGGGGATCGCACCGCCGGACGCCGCCGGCTTGGCGTTTGCTGCTGGGCTTGAAGTGGGGCCGGACGCGGGGGCAGCCGCGCCGCCACCGCACGCCGCCAGCACGCCCGCAAGCGCCAGCGGCGTGAGCAGTTTGTGCCTGCAGGTCATACATCGATCCTACAGGCAGAGGAGTCAATACGTCGTGAGTCCGCGCCGGACAGCGTCGTCCACGAAACGAGGTTCGAGTGCCGCCGCAAGTTGCTCGCCGCCGATTGGCTGAGCCCCTTTCGGCAGATACCGCACCGCGTCCGAGAACTGATCCGTGGTGATGATCGGAGCTTGCGCGAGCAGCTGAACCTGTCGTTGATAGGTGGCTTCGAGCAGAGCAGGATCGTCAATGCTCGCTCGACTCTTGATAACGGCCAAGCCCTCTGGTTTGTGTTCTCTCAAATACCGCACGCCCTCGATCAGACTGTCGATGGTTTTCTGCACCAGATCGGGCCGCTGCTGAATGAACGGCGTTCGGAATGTCACGACCGAGAATGCCGCCACGATGTGAGCATCGGGGGAAGCGAGGTCCAGCAGGCTATGGAAGCCTCCCTCGTTAACCGCCTTGCGCGCGTTGAAGTCGTCGAGCGGCGCTGCGTCAATCTGATGAGCCACTAGGGCGGCAAACACTCCGTTGGCGCTGCCACTGGCGCCCGTCACCAGAAATTCGTAGTCACGGCCGGCTTCGAGACCGGCGTCGTGCAGCGCCCGCCTCATGCCCTGGGCGTTGATCGCCGTTTCCGACTGCGCGCCAACCCGTTTACCCCGCAGCTGACCGAGTGACGTGATATTCGTGGGCGTGATGATGACCACGTTGTAGGCGCTGGAAGGCGCAGCCACGATTCGCAGTGGGGCGCCGTTCTGGATCGCCAAAAGAACGGTCTGTGGGCCACCAAGCGCAATCCCGTCGACCTCACCCGCAATAAGGGCATTGAGTGACGCCGCCCCGGCAGCCGGATGTAATTCCACGTCAACGCCGTTCTTGCCGAAGATTCCCGCGGACTTCGTAAGGAAATAGAGGGTGCTATCGAGCGACGTGTTGTTGGCGCCAAAGCGTACTCGGTTGCTGGCTGAGCCAGCCGCGTTGGAGCCAGCCGAGGGCGAGGCGATGCCGGACCTTCCTGAGCAGCCCATCAATAACACAGTGACAGCCAATGCCACCAGAGTTCGCGACGGACCCACCGGGATCTTCGCCGGTCAGCTGCCGAGCGGCCGAAGCTCGGCGGCGGTCGTGAAGTACTCCCAGGCCCGAGCCAGCGGCCCTTCTGCCAGCTGATCGCTCACCAGCCCGGCCTCCTCACGCGTGAACGCACGGATGCGACTGGCGTCGCCGCCGGTGGCCGCCAGCATACGCAGCTGCAAGTCCGCGCTTTCCTCCAGGAAGCAGGCGCCGACCGTCGCCCCCTGAATGGTCGGCTGCGCCACCGAGAAGCCGTGGCCGCGCATCATCACCGCGTGGCTGCCACCGAGGGCGCGCGCCAAGTCGTCGCCCAGCTCACGGCTGCGGATCAGGCCGATGCGGTCGTACTCGGGAATGCCATCTCCAAACACGCCCGCGCTGTTGTGGACGACTCGATGCGGCTGTCCGATCTGCGTTAGGGCGATGCACGCAGGCGGGTGCGCGTGGACCACTGAGCCGACGTCCGGCCGGGCGGCGTAGATCCGCGCGTGGATCCATAGCTCGGAGTTGGGCTGGCCGTCGCCCTCCAGCAGGTTGCCGGCGACGTCCAGCACCAGCAGCTTGTTCTCATCGGCCAGGCCGGGGCTGCGGCGTGTCGGAAAGAAGAACCGGTCCGTGCCGGGGATGCGCGCGCTCACATGCCCGAAGGCGTTCGACAGGTGGAAGCGCTCGATGATGTGATTGGCCAACGCGACGTCATGCCGCAGGTGTGGGTGATCGGTGTTCATGTGGGCTTGTTCCAAACCTCGCGAATAGGATCGAGGAAGTACCAGCGGCGGCCATCCTCGTCAAACCGGGTGCGTCCAAAGTTCAGTTGGCCCGCGCGGCGCTCGATGCTGGCGCTGAACGTCCGGTGCCGCCCGTCGGCGCTCTCCGCCGACAGCACCAGCCGCTGCCCCTCGCTCGGCCGCCGGCCGGACATCTCGAAGATCGTCAGCACCGCCTCCGCGCCGGTGCGCCTCACCTCCGTCGCGACGCGCTGCCAGAGGTGGTAGCGGTCCTGCTTGTCGGCCGGAGTGAGGACCATCGAGATCCACTCCTGGCCCGGCAGATACAGGCTGACGCGCTGAGCGTATGAGCCTTCAGTTTCGAGCGTGCGGCGCGCGTCCTCGAAGTACCACGCCATGCGCCGCAGCGGATCGGGCTTGACCGGTCCAGGCGCATCTTCCAGGTCGGCCTGCCCGGCCTCGTCGGCCGACAGCGCCGGCAGACCTTCCTCGCTTTCGAGCGAGGTCTGCTCCTGGCCCAGCACGCGGCCCTCCTCTAACCGGAACACGGCCATCATGCTCTTGGCCGACATGGTCATGCACTCCGGCTGGCCCGGCTCCTCCAGTTCGCGCCCGCGCTCCCGATGCACCTCGTGCAGCGGCTCGGCCAGCATGGCATAGCAGTGCGCCAGCGCCTCCATCAGCTCCCACTCTTCCAGGTCACCCGCGCGCCACTGCCGCTCGATCACCATCACGCTCGCCTGACGCACCAGCGGGCCCATGCGCGTCTCGCGCAGCTGCCGCGGGATCAGCTCCGGCGGGACCAGCGGCGGCACCGTAAACGCAGCCAGCTGGCGCTCCTCGCCGTCTTCCTTGGTCATCAGCACGACGCGCGCCGTGCTGGCCGGCTGCAAGTCATCCTCGCTCACGGTATGGCGGTGCGTCTGCACCAGCCAGTGCAGCACCTCGTCCCCCCGAATCCGGCTGTGCCAGCTGTCGTGCCAAGCCTGGAACTCTGCCCCGGCGCGCGTCTCCTGCTGCAGCGCCCACGTCCCCCCGCGCAGCGCCTGCAGCGTCTCATTCAACCCCTGCCGGAAGGCCCCCGGGTCCCCGTAGTTCGCCGCCGCCCGATGCCACAGCCGGTGCGCATCTTCGAGCCGCTGGTGCGCCCGCGGCACCGGGCAGTGAGCATCCACCAGCGACGCACACCCACCGCTCATGCACGCGAATTCTAGGCTGCTACTGCATCAGGAGCTCCTCTACGTAGCACCAACGCCAGTTTTCGACCGGGTGGTTGTTGTTCCTCTCCCTCGGCCGAGGGAGAGGCTAGGTGAGGGACCCTGGTGGAGGAGGGGCCGTGGGACAATCCGGCCTATGGCCGATCTGAACCTCGTGCGTACGCTGGCGGCCCAGGACCACTACGCCGTCGTAATTACCCAAAGAAAGGCTGGCGGCATGCAGGCCTCGGTCGTCAGTGCCGGCGTCATGAACCATCCGGTAACCCAAGAGCCGGTCGTGGCCCTGGTGGCGCGAGGCGGCACCGTCAAACTGGCCAACCTACGGCGCGATGCCAGCGCAACCGTGGTCTTCCGCAATGGCCATGAGTGGGCGACGGTGGAAGGTTACGCCGACCTGATCGGGCCTGACGATCCCTTTCCGGGGTTCGATGCCGCAAGCGTGCCGAAACTGCTGCGCGACGTGTTCACCGCTGCTGGCGGCAAGCACGACAACTGGGCCGAATACGACCGCGTGATGGCCGAGGACCGCCGCTGCGCGGTGCTGGTCCACCCGGAACGCATCTACTCCCGCCCGGGTCTGTGAGAGGGACGAGGAGCCCTCACCTACCTTCTGCCACCGCGGTGGGAGAGGAACAACAGGCCAAAGCCGAGGCGCGCCGCCGAGTCTGGCAGCTCCTCGAGGAGCGCAAGCTGGCGCGCTTCCCGCGACCCGTCCGCGGCCGCATCCCGAACTTCGCCGGCTCCGAGGAGGCCGCTCGCCGGCTGGCCTCCCTGCCTGAATTCGACGCCGCCCGCGTGGTTAAGGTGAACCCGGATGCGCCCCAGCGGCTGGTCCGCTACGCCGCTCTCAAAGCCGGGAAGACCCTGCTGACGCCCACACCCCGGCTGCGGGAGGGCTTCCTGTGCCTGTTGCCGGCCGATATCCCGGCCGGCAAGCTGCTGGAGGCGGCCAGCATCGCCGGCGCCGCCAAGTACGGCCGCGCCATCGCGCTGCCGGATATTCCCAACATCGACCTGCTGGTTGTCGGCTCCGTAGCGGTCACCGAAGCGGGCGCCCGCGCCGGCAAGGGCGAAGGCTATGGCGAGCTGGAGTACGCCATGCTGCGCATGTTCGGCAAAGCCACCGCCGCCACGCCCATCATCACCTCAGTCCACGACGAGCAGCTCGTCGAGGAGCTCCCGTTCGAGCCCTTCGACGTGCCGCTCGACGTGATCGTCACCCCCACGCGCACCATCCGCACAGACACGAAGCAGCAGAAACCGGATCGGATCTACTGGGATTTGCTGCCCGCACACAAGATAGAAGAAATTCCCCTGCTGCAGCAGCTAAAACCCTAGAAACTCCTCAATCAGCACCAGGCTCGTCCGATCAGGCTGATCGAACTCGATGATCAGCATCTTCCCGCACTCACGATGCGGCGGCAGGCACTCGTAGTTGCGGCAGATGCCGTCCGGCAGGCAAGGCGGATGCTTGTCCAATCGATAGGCCTCCTGCACCGCGGCACGGCGGGTGCGAGCAATGCCCTCCTCCAGCGTATGCACGAGCTTATTTACGCCCGCTACCAGGATCACGCGTTTGCCGCCGTAGGCGTAGCCCGCCACGCGGTTACCGCTGGCATCGGAGCACACCAGCTCCCCCGTGAGGCAGATCGCGTTGACGCCGCCCAGGAACACGTCGGCCACGGTGGAATGGCGGCGCGCCTCGTTACGCAGCCGGGGATCGGGATGAGCACGCACCCGCGTGCGCATGTAGTCGAACCGGGTAGCGGCTTTGAGGGCGTCCTCCAGGCCGATCTGGTACATGGTGGTGGAGCTGCCCGCCATCACCTGCGCGTCGTCTGGGATCATGCCCAGCACCAGCTCGACCGCCTTGTATCCGCTCTGGACGTAGTGGCAGTCGATGTTGCGCTTGGCCAGCACCTCCATGGCCTTATCGCCCATGGCCCGGTGGTAGGCCGCCACGCTGGGGTCGAGCGGCATCAGTTGGACTGCACCGCCAGGTAGATCTCGAAGCTAGCCTGGCCCTGCTGGTCGAAACCGGCCACGCGGCAGTCACTCACCGTGGCCGTGCCGCTGTCGAGGCCCGACGTCCAATTGACCGTCGAGCCGATGAGCTGGGCAAAGATCGCCTGGTAGCGGCTGTCGCCCTCCCACTGGACGGTGATCTGCTTGTCCACGCTCGGAAGTCTACGCAATGACCGGTCGCCAGTGACGAAGGTCACAGCTGCCCTGTGATCCACTCAAGTTGCTATTGGCGCTGGCCGGCGGCTGACACAGCACAAGG
>DATGVV010000458.1:0-4400 GCA_035299885.1 Chloroflexota bacterium
GAAGAGCTTCTGCCTCAGCACGGCCCACCACAACTGCCCGTGGCTCATGATCCGTCGGCCGGACGCCCCGCCGCCCCTCAAACAGCGGCTGCCTGGGCTGGTGGGTGCCTTCCCTCGCGCGGCCGTCGGCGCTCTCGCCGCCTGCATGCGGCGGACGCCGAGCCTCGCAGGCGCGGCGGGACGCCGGTTGGCGCCCGCGGCCGCCGGCACAGTCCGCGCCTTTGCCACCGCTATGCGCGCCACTGGGCATTTGCTCATGAGCCTCGGCTCGCTGATCGATCGCGGGGTGGGCTTCGTGGCCCAGGCTATCGCCAACGTGGTCAAGGACGTGATCGGCAGCGGCTTCGCTGCCCGGGCGCTCCTGGGTCTGCTGGCGGCGCTGTGGTTCGTCATCCGCGCGCCCTTCCGCGTGGGCGCCTCGCTGGCCATGGCCATTGCGCACGCTGGCCGTGCAGCTGCCGGGCGGCGGCAGGCCCGGCGGGCCGAACAGGCCGCCATGTCTGCTCCCGAACTGCAGCCAATGGCTGCCGCCCAGGAGCCGGAGCCGGTCGAGACGGCTCCTAGCCAGCAGCCGGCCATTCTGCCGGTCTACCTGCAAGAGCTGCTGACGGACGCCTTCCCCGAGCTGGACACGACAGCCGCCGCCGCGCAAGCGCCGGCAGCGCCGTCATTCACGGCCCACGTCGACGAGGTAGAGGTCATTTCGGAACGACTAAAGGCCCCGCTGGCGCGCTTCGAGGAGCTCGTTGCCCGCCTGGACGAGCTGGTCAGCGAGGGGGTATCCGCGCTCGACCGTGGCCAGGACAACCTGGCCTATGAGCTGTTCCTCAAGGCCACCCAGCAGCCGGCCAATATGGTCGATAAGGCTGCCGATCCGGCGCTTCGGAACCAGCACACGTCGCTCATGACGCGCGCCTGGTTCTGGCGAGCTAAGACGGCCGAGACCGTCGAGGAGGTCGTCCAGACGCTGGAGGAAGCCCTGCGCTATGACCCAAACAATCTCCAGATTGAGGCGCACCTGGCCTGGGCCAGGCAGCGGCTTGAGCGCGAGCAGCGGCTGGAGCGCGTTGACGAAATGCCTCTCAAACCGGTCGTCGCAGGGCCTGGTGAGCCGTCGCGCCGGTCACGCGTGCTGGGCTCCCTGGGCGAGGCCATCCGGCTGGTTGGCGGCATCGCCGCCCTGGCCCTGGCGGCGTTGTGGATGACGACTGCGCTGCTGCCTGCCCTGACGCGAGTGCTGGCCAATCTGCCGCCCGCCGACCAGGCGCTGGTGCAGCGCTTTGTGCTCACGCTCAATGCTGCCGCGCTGCCCGGCCAGGGTCATCTGCCGCTGCCCATGCTGCACTACGACCTCGGCCTATCGCTGCCGTTCGTGATGGCCTTCTCCTTCGTGTTCACGGCCCGCGGCCTGATGGACGGCGATGGCTGGGCGCGGACCACGGGCCTGCTGCTGGCGGGCGTCGGCGGCTGGCTATGCGCGGCGGCGGTAACCAACCCGGACGCCAGCCGCTTGGGGCTCGCGCTGTGCGTGGGCATCATCATCGCCGCCGTGGTTGGGCGGTTTGACGCCCCAAAGGTCATGCCTCGTGCATCGGCGGGGTACTAGCGTGACGGGCTTAGGCTGCCCGTTTGTACTAGGGGGTTCCCTACCCGTCACTCCGGCACGTTATATGCGTCACAAGAGCAAATTTTGCGAACTGCACCAGGAACATTCGGTTCAGGACATAGCAGCATCAGCACCGTGGAGGGTCTTCCAGGGGTGGAGTGGTGTCGGACGTTCAGGCGTTAGTTCAGAGGGCGCAAGCCAACGATCGGGCAGCCTTCGGGGAGCTGTACGAGCTCTACTGCCCAAAGATCTACAGCTATCTCGCCTATCACCTGAACGGCCGCTCCGAGGCGGCGGAGGATTTAACGGAAGAGGTGTTCATGAAGGCGCTCCAGAACCTCGGTAGCTTCCAGTTTCGAGAGGTCCCGTTCTCGTCGTGGCTGTACCGCATCGCCCACAACCATCTGATCGATCACATTCGCAGCGACAAGAAAACCCAGTCGGTGGCACTCGAGGACGTCGAGCACCTGCTGTTCGAGAAGGACAAGCTGGACGGCCGCCTCGACCGCCAGACGCTGACCAGCGCGCTGGCCAAAATCACCGAAGATCAACGGCACATCGTGCTCATGCGCATCGTGCAGGGCCTCAGCATCACCGAGACCGCCAAGGCCGTGGGCAAGAGTGAAGATTCCGTCAAACAGCTGCAGAGCCGGGGGCTCAAAGCGCTCAAGCGCGTTTTGGAAGCGCAGGGGGGGGCCGTTCAAGCATGATCGACCCGTTCGACGCAGCCCTGTCCGAATTCATCGACACTCTGCCGCGGGACGCCGAGGCCGCCCAACAGTTGCTGGCCGCTTCCGCCCCGTTCACCGGGCAGGGCGACCTGCCGGCCCTGGCGGAGCTGTCCACCATGCTGCGCGCCGTGCCGCCGTACGAGCCGCGGCCGGAGTGGGCGGCCGCCTCCAAGGCCCGCCTCATGTCGGCCCCGCTGCTGCCGCCCGAGAAGCGCGGTTTCACCTGGCTGGGCAGCATGTTCCTGCCGCTCACGCAGCTCAGCTTGCCTGCGCTGGCGCTGCCGCGGCTCAGCCCGTCGCCGGTGTTCGCCCGCGCGGCGGTGGCCTTCGCGCTCATTCTGACGCTGGCGTCGGTGGCTCATAACCGGGCCGGCCAGAACCCCATCCTGCAGGTCACGACCGATCAGGCGCCCGTCCATAATGCTCAGCAGGCGATCGCCGCGGCCCAGGAGGAGATGGTCCGCCTGGCGCAGCAGAGCACGGTAGTCGGCGTCGAGCTCCAGGGCAGCCCGCGAGACGTCGTCCTGCTATCCAAGCACATCGAGCTGGCCGAGGAGGCGATTGAAAAGGCTCCGGCGGCCGATCAGCCCCGGCTGCGCTCGCAGCTCCAGGGCGTGATCCGCGCCGTGCGCTTTGACGGCGTGCTGGAAGGCATCACCAATGGCAGCACGCTGCAGGTCAGCGGCGTGGCCGTGCAGGCCGATCCCGCGGTCGTGCAGCAGCTCAAGACCGGCCAATCGGTGAGCCTGCTGGTCACCATCGGCAGCGGCGGTAAGCTGCAAGCCGTCCAAGTCGCTCCCGTGCCATCGGCCCAGCCGAGCTCCGGACCCGCTTCGCCAGGCACTGCGCCACCGAACGGTTCCGGCGGAGGAACAGCACCGCAGACGAGCCAAGGAAATGCCGGATCGGTCGCTGGTGCTCAGCCCGCGGCCGCTTCGGCGTCTAATGCCCCAGCCGCCGGCGCGACGGGCCCGGCCGATGCGGATCAGCCGGCCGGGGCCCCAGCGCGTGTCACAAGCAATACCATTACTCAGCGCGTCCGTTCGGACGCCGACGATAGCCCCAAAGCGCCCTCTAAGGCCAGCGCGACCGCGGCCAGCGCCCCGGCTCCGAGCGCCTCGGAGGCGCCAGCCGCCAGCTCTGATTCGGGCCAGATCTCCCGGGCCGCGGGCGTAACGACCACCCCTAGTGACAGCGCCAAGGGCAAGAGCGCCGACAGCGCCAAGGATTCCTCTGGCGGAGCTTCGAGCGGGACCACCGGCTCGACCTCGGCTGGCGACACAGGCAAGTCGGCTGCGTCCGCTGGCCAGGCTGCGTCCCCGCCGCCCACCAGCAAGGGCAGCGACAACGGCGCTGCCAAGGGCAAGACGCTGCAGCTGCGTGACACGTCTGCCGCCGCGGCTCCTGCCGCGGACACCGGCTCGGGCAAAAAGGACGATTCCGGCAAGAAGGACTCCGGCAAGAAGGACGACGCCGGCAAGAAGGACTCCGGCAAGAAGAAGTAGCCGCGCCGCGGCCTCGCGCTGACGGTACCCTTGGCGAGTGCTGAGCTTCTCGCTGCGTAAGCGGCTGGGGCGCTTTCAGCTCGACGTTTCGTTTCAGTCCCAAGCCAAGCGCATCGTCCTGTTCGGGCCCTCCGGATCCGGCAAGAGCGTGACCCTGCAATGCCTGGCCGGCTTGCTCGCGCCCGACAGCGGCCAGGCGACGGTCGATGGCCAAACTGTGTTCGACAGCGACCGGCGCCTGGATGTCCCGCCGGAACAGCGCCGCGTCGGCTATGTGCCGCAAAGCTCGGTGCTGTTCCCACATCTGGACGTCGCCGCAAACGTTGGCTACGGTCTCCGCCGGAGCCCCGCGGCCGAGCGACAGGAGAAAGTCGGCAAGCTGCTGCGCCTGGTGCGGCTGGAGGGCTTTGAGGCTCGGCGCCCGCGGGCGCTCTCCGGAGGCGAGCAGCAGCGCATAGCGCTCGCACGCGCGCTCGCCACCGAGCCCCTCCTGCTGTTGCTGGACGAGCCATTCTCCGCGCTGGACACGCCAGTGCGGGCGGCGTTGCGGCGGGAGCT
>DATGVV010000459.1:0-21796 GCA_035299885.1 Chloroflexota bacterium
CAGTCGCAGGCTGATTCGATGATCCAGCACCTGGCGGCGGGCGACAAAGTCGATATTCACGACGTCGCCCTGGCGGTCCAAAAGGCAGCCATCACGAACCAGCTGGCCATCCAGGTCCGCAACCGCTTGGTAGAGGCCTACCAAGAAGTCATGCGGATGCCGGTCTAGGAGCAACTCATGGGTAACGCGCTAACAGCCATACGCGAGCAGTTCGCCCGTATCTGGGGGAACATGGGCAGCGTCCAGAAAATCTCGGTCGGCGTCATTCTGCTGGTCGCGGTCGCGTCGCTCGGCGTGTTCGTGCTGATGTCCTCGCGGCCGAACTATGTGACGGTCTTCAACAACCTGACAGATCAGGACGCGGCGGCCATCGTCACCAAGCTGAAGGCGGGCAAGATCCCGTACCAGACGGCTGACGGTGGCAAGACCATCAAGGTCCCGCGCGACAAGGCCGACGACGTGCGGCTGTCGGTGGCGGCCTCGGGGCTGCCGCAATCAGGCGTGGTGGGTTACGAAGTCTTTGACAAGACCAACTTCAGCACGACCGACTTCAACAACAAGGTCAACCTGCAGCGCGCTCTGGAAGGCGAGCTCGACCGGACCATCGCCCGACTGGATGGCGTCCAATCGGCGACGGTCCATCTCGTTATTCCCGAGCAGGCGCTGTTCCAGCAGCAGCAGCAGCCGACTACGGCGTCGGTAGCGCTGCAGCTCAAACCGGGAGTGTCCCTGACGCCGGATCAGACCAGGGCCGTGACCAAGCTGGTATCCAGCAGCGTGCAGGGCCTGAAGTCCGAGAACGTCACGGTGGTGGATCAGAACGGCAACATCCTGACGGACCAGATCAGCCCGCAGAACTCGCCGCAGCAGGCGCTGAAGGCGACGCAGGAGCAGCTCAAGCTGCAGCGTGATTACGAGCAGACGCTCCAGCGCGACCTGCAGAACACGCTCGATCGCGTGCTGGGGCCGAGCCAATCGGTGGTAAAGGTCACCGCGGCCATGAATTTCGATCAGTCGCAGACCACCAGCGAGCTGTTCGCGCCCGACAACAAATCGGTGGTGCGCAGCCAGCGGCAGGTAACGGAGAATTTCCAAGGCTCGGGCACCCCACCGATCGGCGGCGTGCCAGGCACCGAGTCAAACGTCCCAACCTACCAGGGGGCTATTGCCGCCGGCGGGCCATCCCAATACAGTAAGACCGACAACACGCAGAACTATGAGATCTCCAAGGCGATTCAGCAGGTGGCGAAGGCGCCCGGGAGCATCGAGCGCTTGACCGTAGCCGCCCTGGTGAACCCAGCCGCGGTGTCCACGACCTCGGATCCGCAATCCACCGTCAATGGCCTGAAATCCACGCTGGAGGCCGCGGCTGGGGCGAACCCCGCCCGCGGCGACAACGTGATCGTGACCATGATGGACTTCAACGCGAAGCCGGATCGTTCGGCTGCCGACGCCTTGGCCGCGAAGCAGCGCCAGGAGCTGATCCAGCGCATCGTGGAAGGCGCCGGTGTGGCGCTGGTGGCGCTCGTGCTGCTGTTCTTCTTCCGCAGCCTGGTGCTGAGCCTGCGGCCGGCCGAGGTGGACCTCCTGCCGGTTCCGCTCACAGTCGGCGAGCTGGCTGGAGAAGGCCTGCCTGAGCTGACTGATGAAGAGCTGATGATGGCCCGCGCGGCAGCGCTCGGCACCGACCTGGCGCCGGCCGATGAGGCGTCCGGCGAAGCGGCGGAGTCCGAAGCTGAGCCGGAGCCAGAGCTGCTTGCAGAGGAGCCTCAGGTGGATACCGAGGCCGACCGGCGGCGGCGGGTTATCGAGGAGCGGATGAAGGCTATTGCCCGGCAGAAGCCTGAAATCGTCGCGCGGCTGCTACAAACCTGGATCGGCGAACGGAGGTACTAAGGGATGGCCATCACTACCACACTCAGTGCGGACGCGCTCAACCTCACCGGTAAAGAGAAGGCCGCGGGCCTGCTCATTGGACTGGGGTCGGAGATCTCGTCCAACATCCTCAAGCTGCTGCCCGAGGGCGAGGTCGACAAGATCACGACCGAGCTGCTCAATATGGAGCGGCTGGACCCGGCCGTCCGCGACGCCATTTTCGAAGAGGCCTACCAGCTCTCACTGGGCCATGAGTACGTCAGCTCCGGCGGCATTGATTTCGCCCGCGATGCCCTCGTCCGCGCCCTGGGCGCCGACAAGGCCAGCGAGATCCTGGACAAGATCACCTCAACCCTGCAGGAAACGCCGTTCGCCTTCATTAAGAAGGCCGACCCCGTGCAGCTGGTAAGCTACATACAGAACGAGCACCCGCAGACGCTGGCGCTCATTCTGGCCAACCTGACGCCCATTCAATCGGCCGCTATTCTGTCCAGCTTGGATCCGTCCATCCAGGCCGACGTAGCGCGGCGCATCGCGCTGATGGATCGCACGAGCCCGGACGTCATCAGCCAGGTTGAGGGCGTGCTCAAGCGCAAGCTTGGCAGCGTGCTGTCGCAGGAAGTCACCAGCATGGGCGGAATGGACTTCCTGGTGAAGATCCTGAACAACGTGGACCGCGTTACCGAGAAGTCGGTGCTCGACGGTCTGGACCAGGAAGCGCCAGACCTGGCCGAGGACATCAAAAAGCACATGTTCGTGTTCGAGAACATCACCATGCTCGACGATCGCTCGATCCAGCGTGTGCTCAAGGAAGTTGACAGCAAGGAGCTGGCGCTGGCGCTCAAGGGCGCAAGCGAGGCGGTCAAGCAGCGGGTGTTCAAGAACATGTCCACTCGAGCGGCGGACATGCTGCGCGAGGACATGTCGGTCTCCGGCCCGGTGCGGTTGCGGAACGTTGAGGAAGCTCAGCAGCGCATCGTCAAGCTCATCCGGCGGTTGGAAGAGGCCGACGAGATCGTGATCTCCCGCGGCGGAGCAGCCGACCTTGTCGTCTAAGGTCCTGCGCCGGGCGGTCTTCGAAGAAGACCCGCTCATCATCGATAACGAGTTCGCCGTTCCCTACGAGGCCGGCGAGTTCAACGCCGACGACGCGCAGGACGACCTCGTCGAGGCTCTGCAGCAGGAGCATCCGGATGCCATGCCGGACGAGATCGAGGACGCGATCCAGGAGGCTATGGACCAGCTGCTCCAGACGCCGGAGGTGGAGCTGGAGACGCCCATGCTGGGCGAGGAAGAGCTGCTGCCCGAGGAGCCAATCGAAGCCGAATCGGAGCTCCTGGCGGAAGAACCCGAGATCATAGCTTCCGAACCGGCGCTCAGCTCGGACACGCTGCTTGCGGAGGCCCGCCACACCGCCGCGGAGATCGTCGAAAGCGCCCGCCGCGAGGCCCAGCAGGTGATGGCCGAAGCCGACGAGCGCGCCGCCGAGATCGAACGCGCGGCCTACGACAAAGGGTACGAGGAAGGCATCCAGTCCGGCCGCGGCGACGGTGAGACGCAGGCCGCCGAAATTATCAAGCAGGTGGTGGCGATCGTCGATCAGTCGTCCGAGCTCCACGACACCATGCTGCGCGACGCCGAGGCCGAGATGGTGGCGCTGTGCTTGGAGATCGCGCGGAAGACCATTCACGCTGAGCTGCGCACGAATCCGGACGTCGTCAAGGGCGTGATCGAGGATGCCGTCAAAAAGATCAACGGCAGCCCACGGGTGACGATCAAGGTCAACCCCAGCCAGTTAGAGGTGGTGCGCGGCTATTGGGAATCGGCCTTTGGCCAGGGTTATCGAGAGAAGGAATGGGCCATCGAGGCCGACGGCGACGTCGAACCCGGCGGCTGCGTGCTGGACGCCAAGTACGGCTCAATCGATGCCCGCATTGGCACCCAGTTCGGCGAGATCCAGAAGACCTTCGCGCTATTGCTAGGAACGGAATGACCCCGACGCTGGACGTCGGCAAGTACCGGCGGCTGATCGAGGAGCTGGTACCGATGCGCGCGAGTGGTCGAGTGTCCAAAGTGATTGGGCTGGCGATTGAGGTCGAAGGGCTGAACGCCAGCGTTGGCGAGCTGTGCGAGATTATGCCGGCCAAGGGGCAAGCGACCATGGCGGCCGAGGTGGTGGGTTTCCACGACGAGCGCCTGGTGGTCATGCCTTACGGCGAGCTGGCCGGCATTCAAGCCGGCTGCGAGGTGGTTGCCTCCGGGCGGCTGTTTGATCTTCCTGTGGGCGACGCGCTGCTGGGCCGAGTCATCGATGGCCTGGGGCAGCCGCTTGATGGGCTGGGCCGAGTGCAGGCCAGCGGCCGATCGCTCATTCAGAACTTGCCGCCGCATCCGCTGAAGCGGACGCGCATTGGCGAAGTATTCTCCACCGGCGTGCGGGCTATTGACGGTCTGCTGACGTGTGGCAAGGGCCAGCGCATGGGCATCTTTGCCGGCAGCGGAGTGGGCAAGAGCACCCTGCTGGGCATGATCGCCCGCTATTCGTCTTCCGACGTGAGCGTCATCGCCCTCATCGGCGAGCGCGGGCGTGAGGTGCAGGAATTCATTGAGCGCGACCTGGGCCCGGAAGGCCTCAAGCGCTCAGTGGTAGTGGTCTCCACGTCCGATCAGCCGGCCCTGGTCAGGCTCAAGGGCGCTTGGGTCGCTACCGCGATCGCGGAGTATTTCCGCGACCAGGGCAAGGACGTGGCGCTGCTCATGGATTCCGTCACGCGGTTTGCCATGGCTCAGCGCGAGCTTGGGTTGGCGATTGGCGAGCCGCCGGCGCTGAGGGGCTACACACCGTCGGTGTTCGCGCTGCTGCCGAAGATCATGGAACGCTCCGGGACCTCCGATCGGGGGGCCATCAGCGCCTTTTACACCGTGCTGGTCGAGTCCGACGACATGAACGAGCCCATCACGGACACCGCTCGATCGGTGCTTGATGGTCACATCGTGCTCAGCCGCGAGCTGGCGGCCGAGAACCACTACCCGGCGATCGACATCCTGGGCAGCGTCAGCCGGGTGATGGACAACATTGTCCCGCCCGAGCATCGGAGCGCAGCGGGGCTGGTCCGCGAAACGCTGGCCGCCTACCGTGACGCGCGCGACCTGATCAACATCGGAGCTTACGTAGGCGGATCCAACCCGCAGATCGACCGGGCCATCCGCTTGCTACCTGGCATCACCGCTTTCTTGAAGCAGCGGCCTGAGGAGCAGACCGCTTTCGATGAGACCGTCTCCGGGCTGCGCATGGTGGTGTCGTGAGGCGGGGAGGCGCCTGATGGCAGTGCCACGCCACTTCCGCTTGGAGCGCGTGCTGCGCCTGCGGGAGCAGCGCGAGAAAGAGCTTCAGGGCCAGCTGGCGCGCGCCTACCAGCAGCAGGTCGAGCAGCAGACGCTGCTCGGCCGCATGGAGGACAATCGCGCCCGCCAGATTGAGCTCATCACGCACGAGCTTACGTCGGATCGGGTGGAAATGACGTACGTGCAGTTCGGCGGGGCTTATCTCGAGCGCCTGCAGTCGCTGATCGATCGCCAGAGCAACGTCGTGAAACAAGCGTCGCGAGTGACTGACCGCAAACGGGTCGAAGTCCACCAGGCCATGAAGGCGCGCAAGGTCATCGAGAAGCTGCGCGAGCACTGGCGAGGGGACGTCGTCGAAGAAGACCGCCAGCGCGAGATCAAGACCATCGACGAGATTTCGACGGTCAGCTACAACCGGCGGCGGCAAGGCGTAGGCTGATGTTCGAGGGCATCTCCGAAATCGCCAGCCGGGTGGCTGAGCTACGCGCATCGCTCGAAGGACAGCCGAACCCGCCGTCAGCTGCCAGCAGCCAGCAGTCAGCCACTCAGCCATCCTTTGCGCAGACGCTGCAGCACAGTCAGACACAGCGGCCGGGCTCGGCTCCGGCGCATCGGTTTTCCGTGGGCGCGAATGGCGCCACTCAGCTGCCCGCCGCGGCCGGCAACCTCAACCTGGGAGCACTTGGCGCCGGCGGCATGTCGGGCTTGGGTGGCTTAGGCGCCGGTTTTGGCATGCTGCCAGGCATCGGGGGCGGTCTGGGGCAATCCGCTTCCGATTCGAGCGGCCTGCAATCGCTGGTCGGCAGCATCGCTCAGCAGGAGGGCGTGAACCCGGCTCTGGCGGAGGCTGTCGCTAAAGCCGAGTCGGGCTTCAACCCCCAGGCTGTGTCGCCAGCGGGCGCGCAAGGCCTGATGCAGCTGATGCCATCGACCTTCGGTGAATATGCCCGCTCGACCGACCTGCCCAGCGGCGTGCCCGTGGAGGGACAGGTGTCGCAGCCATTTGGGCCTACTTCCTTCGCGCTCGAACCGCCCTTGGACTGGAATGGCCAGCATTACGGCCATTTCCACACGGGCATCGACCTGGCCGCGTCGCAAGGCACGCCTATTCGCGCCACGATCGGCGGGACCGTGGAGATCCGCTCCGATCCGGAGGGCTTTGGCAACCTGGTGGTGGTCCGTCACGGTCCCTGGGACGTGCTCTACGGCCACACCAGCGGCCAGCCGGCAGGTATACAGACGGGCGCCGTGGTGAAGCCGGGCGACGTCATTGGCCTGATAGGCAGCACGGGCAACTCCACCGGCCCCCACGTGCACTACGAAATCCGCTACCAGGGCCACGTTGTTGACCCCGCTCCGTTTCTGAGCGGCCAAGCCCCGCCGAGCCCCTGGGATCCGGCCAGCAACGCTAAAGCCGGCGTGAGCTATCTGAAGGACATGTTGAGCCGCTTCAAGAACAACGTCCCGGCAGCGCTTGCGGCCTACAACGCGGGTCCCAACGCGGTGGAGAAGTACGGCGGGATTCCGCCCTATCCGGAGACCCAGAACTACGTCAAGAGGACGCTGCAGTATGCGCGCGATCTGGGCGCGTAGCGCAGGCCTTGTAGCAGTGGGCCTGCTGTCGGCCGCCTGCGGTGGCGACTCCTCACTGCGCGTGCAGATCGCGCCCCCGCCCGCGGAAAGCCCCGCTATCAGCGCCGCTGCTTCGCCGGCTGCAAGCGCACCGCTGGCGCCAAGGGCTTCCGCTCCGGCCAGCGCCACGGCCAAACCAGCGGCTGCGCCGCCATCTGCTGCCGGGGTTGCCGTGAAGCCGGGCCGTCCGGCGCCGGCCAGCATGCGCATCGTCATGCCTTCCGTTGGCGTAGACGCGCCGATCGTGACGCTGGGCGTCGATCCTGACGGCCGGATGCAAGTGCCCGATAACGGCTCGGACGTAGGCTGGTACAACTTCAGCGCCGTGCCGGGCACGCCCGGTAACGCGGTGCTGTCCGGGCACGTGGACACCGCCATATCGCGCACTGCTGTGTTCGCACGGCTCAAGGAGCTGAAGCAGGGCGACAGCCTGTCCATGATCGAAAACGGGCAGAAGACTGATTTCAACGTGTTCTGGTCCAAATCGTGGCCGGATGACACCGCGCCGCTGGCGCTCATACTGGGCAGCGCGCCCAGCCCCACATTGACCCTCATTACCTGCTCGGGCACGTTTGACCGCGCGAGCAGGAACTACACCGAGCGGCTGGTCGTCAGGGCCAAGCTGCCGGGCAGCATCTAAGGAGTACCATGAGCAGTTTCATTGACGGCGACAAGACCATCAAGGCGCTCCAGTTCAGCCTCGATGGCCTGTCGAAGCGGGTCCAAGTGGCCAGCAACGACATCGCCAATGCCGACACGCCAAATTACAAGGCCTCCGAGGTCACCTTCGAAGGCAACTTGCGAAAAGCCCTGCGCGGCGACGGCGACAACCCTTTGCCGCTCACGCTTACCGACGGCGCTCACATGGACCCGCGGCACAACGTGGGCGTCGCGGCCGTCGTCGAGACGCCGCTGCTGAACCAGGTGCTCAAAAACGACAACAACAGCGTGGACGTCGACCGCGAGATGACCACGCTGGCCGAATCGAACATCATGTACGACGCGATCAGCCAGATGACCAGCACCAAGCTGGGCATGCTGCGCGCATCCATCACCGAGACACGGCCCTAGGAGAGACAGATGAGCTTTTTGGACTCGATGCAGATCAACGCCTCAGGACTGACGGCGCAGCGACTGCGGCTGGACGTCATTTCCAGCAACCTGGCGAACATCAACACCACCCGTACGGCCGAAGGTGGCCCCTACCGCCGCGAGCAGGCGGTGTTCTCGCCCATCGGCAACCAGTACAGCTTCCGCGACGTAGTGCTGGGTCTAGTCGCCCAGCCGTCGCCGACGCTCGGGGTGCGGGTCAGCGAGATCCAGCAGGACAACTCGGAGGGCCGGCTGGTATACGACCCCGAGCATCCGGACGCTGATGCCAACGGATACGTCCACTATCCCAATGTGAACCCGGTGACGGAGATGACGGACCTGATCTCAGCGCAGCGTGGCTACGAGGCCAATATCACGGCCATGAACACCACCAAGGCGATGGCGATGAAGGCCATCGATCTGGCCCGCTAGTAAATTTGGCATAAGTTGATTTCGGATTAGAAAGGATATGGCTAAGTAGCGAAATCCATCAGTCAGCGCTTATGACCCAGAAGTCCCAGGAGGGTTGCGCTGGACAGATCGGCGAGTAAGCTGCAGCCTGAACCGTCAGATTGATTTCGGACAGGAAAGGAGGTGACACAGATATGGGCATTCCAATGATGAACCTTTTACCTTTCACGGCGCCACCCAAGGCGGGTAGCAACGCGGTTGCACAAGCGCACGATGACGCCTCAGCCAAGCCCAACGGTTTCGAGGGGCTGCTGGCATCGCTGTCGGGCCGAGACAGCCCGGCACTCAAGGCCGCGCCGTCTGAGCACAGCCAAGCTACGCCGCCCAGCAAGCCTGCCAAACAGCAGCTCGAGCACGTGCTCAGCTCACTGTCAGGCGGCCAGGCTGACTTGGACGCGCCAGGGTTGGGCCTCACTGCCCAGCAGCAGCACCAGCTCGCGGCTAACCTCGAGAAGCTGCTGAAAGACGGCGAGGACGGCGCGCAACTGCTGGCCAGCTTGCTGGCGGCAAGCCACCTTTCGGCTGGTGTGCAGCCGGCCGATTTGGCCGCACTCGCGCAACTGCTGAGCGTCAGCGCCAAGGGCACAGTTTCCGTCGACGCGCTGGCAAGCAACCTGCACCTTCTGAGTCAGGCGGTGCGCTTGATCGCCAACTCGGACGGCAAGGTGACGCTGCTCCAGGCAATCCAGGAGCTCACGCCGCGCGGTGATGCGTTCGCGCAGCAGCTGGCGGAAGCCTTGGCCGAGAGCGACGCAACCAGCGAAGACCCGATACCCATAGACACCGGTCCGCCTGAGGGCGGGACCGCGGTTGGAGCAGCCGGTGAGGCAGCTTCCAGAAGCGCAGGTTCGGACGGACGTGAATTGACCGTCACCCCCAACGGGGCGACCAGTCCGGCGGATGGAGCGACAGAGGAAGCGGCAAGCCAGGCCAACCAAGGCGCGGAGGATGTCAGCGCGCTGGCCAAGCTCATCGAGAGCTTGCTGAAAACCCAGCAGGCCGAGCAATCGGCGCACACGGCCGCTAGTGAGCCAACCAAGGCGCAAGCCGCCCCAACCGACGGCGTGGCTCAGGCCATCCAGGCTGATCCGGCCACCCTGCTGGCGCAGATGGCACCCGGCCAGGCGAAGGCGGCGCAGCCCGCGCAGGCAGCCGCTAAGGGATCAGAGCCCAGCCAGCCGGAGGAAGGCTCCGCTGAGGCTAAGCCCGGTGTGGAAGCAGTGCTGACGCCGGCGGCTCCGGCCCCAGTCCAGCCGGGCACTCAGGATCAAACGGCCAGCCAGAACGGCAGCAGCCAACCACAAACCAACGTAGCTGGCAGCGACAGCCAGGCCGGGGCGGCGCCGGTGGCGCCAAACGTAGCGCCTAGCTTCGCCTCGGCGCTCGAGATGTCCCGGGTGGCGGCGGAAGCGCCGGCCCGCCCAGTACTCGAGCAGGCCATCGTCGACCAGGTGATCCAGAACGCGGTGGTGGCGCTGCGCGATGGCCAGCAGGAGTTCCGGATTCAGCTGAAGCCGGATTTCCTGGGCGCCATGGAGGTGCGGGTGTCGATGGACAACGGCCTGGTGACGGTGCGCATGTCAGTTGAGAGCGCCGCCACACGGCAGCTCATCGACAACAACATCGGCCAGCTGCGCCAGGCATTCGGCGGCGAGCAGGTGCGGGTCGAGCACGTGCCGAGCTTTACGGCCTCGGACGCGCCGTGGACCTTCAACCAGGGCGCGCACCAAGGCTTCTGGCAGGGCTACAACGGACAGGCCGGCGCGGGCCGGCTGCCGGAGGCAATCCCATTCGTTGATGAGCCTGAGCTGGCGCCAGCGGGCGTCGCTCAGAACGCGCCGCCAAGTGGCGGCATCGATCTTCAAGCTTAAGAAAAGGAGGTGACGGTATGGCCCTAGACAGTGTCTCGGGTGCGGTGTTTCGGGAAGCGGCGATCCCCGGGCTGACGGACGTCGGCGCGATCGGCTCCTCAACGACCGATCAATCCGGGACCAAGCAGTTCCCCAACCTCACGCCGGCGCAGGCGGCAGCCAACGCCAAAGCGGCCGGGGCGGCGACTACCGCGACCACCGGCGGCGATCCGCTGACCAAAGCGGCCGGAGGCGCGCTGGATAAGACCGCCTTCCTGCAGCTGCTGGTAAAGGAGCTGACCAACCAGGATCCGCTGAAACCGGCCGACAACACCCAATTCATTGCCCAGCTGGCGCAGTTCAGCAGCCTGGAGCAGATGCAGAACCTGAACGATGGCTTCAAGAACCTGAAGACATCGGTCCAGGCAGCAGAAGCCAGAGGCATGCTGGGCGTGCCCGTCAAGGCTGTGGACAGCAGCACCGGTGCTCCGGTGGACGGGATCGTCGACCAGGTCATCCTCAACGCGGATGGCACAGTCCGGCTGGATGTGAACGGTACGCCGGTCAACCTGTCGGACATCGTGTCTGTGGGCCCGGGGGCGACCACGGGCGCCAGCACCAACAGCGGGACGTCCGGCGCATCGCTGCCGGGCACGCTTGTGCCGCCCAGCAGCGGAACCACCACCTCGGGGAGCGGCCACTAGGATATGGCCATGGACGAGCTGCCTTCCGTTCAACCCAACTCCGGGGCGATTCAGCGGCCTACGCCGGCCGGCGAAGGACTTCGGCCTCAGGACTCGGGCTCCCGAGCTCCTGAAGGCGAGGCGTTCGACGTCGTCCTGCGCGAGCAGCTGCTGCAAGCGCCACCGACAGTCCCACAGGGAGTCAAGTTCTCGACCCATGCCCAGCAGCGCCTGCAGCAGCGGGACATCACCTTGGGCGACGAAGAGGTGGCCAAGATCAACGATGCCGTGGACCGGGCGCAGCAGAAGGGCTCCAAGGAGAGCCTCATCCTGCTGGACGACATGGCATTCGTGGTCAGCGTCAAAAATCGGGTGGTCATCACCGCGGTGGACCAGCCCAGCATGAAGCAAAACGTCTTCACCAACATCGACTCTGTGGTCATTGCATAGGGAGATGCCTATACACCTGTAAGTCCCCGCCAACCCTGCACGAAGCCGTCGGACAAGGCTGGACCTCTTTGAGGAGGCCGATCCGACCCGAGACCCGGGATCGCGACCGGCGGCGAGTGCGCAAGTCACTTTCTCAAAGGAGGTATTCATGCCCAGAGCCATCTGGTCGTCCGTCTCGGGTCTAGAAAATCACCAGACCTGGATGGACGTACTCGGCAACAACATTTCGAACCTGAACACGGTCGGCTTCAAGCACGGCCGGTTCGAGTTCGAAGACATCCTCAGCCAGTCGATGCGGGGCTCGGCTCCGCCGGCCCTCGGCGGTATCGGCGGCACCAACCCGGAGCAGGTGGGCCTAGGCACCACCACCGGCTCAGTGGAGACCATCACGTTGCAGGGATCGCTGCAGCCGACCAACGTGCCGACGGACATCGCCATCGCGGGCAATGGCTACTACATCCTGAGCGACGGCACCAACACTCACTTCACCCGTGACAGCGTGTTCCACGTGGACGCCGCCGGCAACGTGGTGAGCGCCGCCAATGGCCTGCACCTGCAGGGCATCACGGCCGACCAGGCGGGCAACCTGCAGTTCAACCGAGGCCTGCAGAACCTGACAATCCCGCAGACGGTCAACGCGGCCAACAATACGACCGCATTCGACGTCTTCGGGAACCTGAACTCGCAGGCGACCAACCCGGTGCAGCAGCAGGTGCAGGTGTTCGACAGCTTGGGGCAGCAGCACACCATCGTGCTGACGTTCACGCCGAATCCGGCCGGCTCAGGGAACTGGACCACGACGGCAACGGGGTCTGATCTGGCGGGTGGCGCGGCCATTACGGTGACCAACGGCAATCTCACCTTCAATGCCAATGGCCAGCTGACCAGCAACGGCACGCTGACGTTGGGCTTCACCGGCACGCCATGGGTGCTGCCGGGAACCACAACCCAGTCGAATGCCACGCAGGCTAACTCGAACCTGGTCATGAACGACGCAGCAGTCGGCAACCTGACCTCATTCGCTGCCCCGACGGCGGTCAGCTCGCAGGGAGCGCCGACGAACCCCGCCGGGGTTGGCAACTCCGCCGGCTTCCTGAAGTCGTTCAGTGTTGGGCAGGAGGGCATTATCCGCGGCACCTACAGCAACGGCACGACCAAGACCCTCGGCCAGATAGAGCTGGCCACGTTTACCAACCCAGGGGGCCTGACGCGCATTGGCCAGAACGATTTCGACCTCAGCTCGAACTCGGGGCAGGCCAACATCAGCAACCCCGGCGCTGGCTCAGCGGGCCAGGTGGTCCAAGGCAGCGTAGAAACCTCCAATGTGGATTTGGCCGACCAGATGGCCCAGGTGATCCTGGCCCAGCGCGGGTTCTCGGCCAACAGCCGACTAATCACCACGTCCGACGAGATGCTCCAGGACGTGGTAGCGATGAAGCGTTAAGCGCAGAAAGGAAACGTGAACTAAATGGGTGGATCAGAATCCATGTTCGATGGCGTCTCGGGTCTGCAGAATCACCAGACCTGGATGAACGTCATCGGCAACAACATCGCCAACGTCAATACTTCCGGTTACAAGGACGGCTTGTTCAACTTTATGGACCAGCTTTCCGAGACTATCCGAGGTGCTTCGGCGGGAACGCCCGGCGGCCCGGGTGGCACGGACTTTGTCCAGACCGGCCTGGGAACCCAGAACGGCTCGATCACCAGCAACCAGCAGCAGGGCTCGCTGCAGACTACGAACCTGCCGACCGACTTCGCCATCCAGGGTGACGGCTTTTTCATCGTCAGTGATGGCGTAGCCAGCCACTACACCCGCGACTCCAACTTCATCGTCGACGGCTTCGGCAACATCAACCAGGCCTCGACCGGCTTCCACCTGCAGGGCCACGGGCTTAGGCAAGTGGGGAACGTCGTCTCGATCGACACCAGCAGGGTCGTGAACCTGAGCGTACCTCAGCAAACCAACCCGGCACAGGAAACCAACGTGCTGGATCTGTTCGGCAATCTGCAGTCCAGCACCACCACACCGCAAACTCAGTCGGTGGGTGTGTTCGACAGCCTGGGCCAGCTGCACAACGTGGTACTGACTTTTACGCCGCCAACGACTGTGGGTGGCGACTGGTTGGTGTCCGCCGTATCAAACGACCTGTCGCAGGGCGCCCGCATCGACATCACGGGCGGAAATGATCAGGTCAATAATGTGCCTGGGGCAGGAACAAGCGGCGGCCAGGCCGCGCTGCATTTCAATGCATTGGGCCAGTTGGATGGCACCGTTACGCCCTTGATGCTGATCTTCAATGACGGCACGGCGACAGCGGGCCCGCCCACCATCAAGCCGCCGGAGCCTTGGGTCATCCCGAACACGACCACCAACACCAATGCCATTCAGGCCGCTGTTCAGCTGAACCTGAACGACAACGCGGTGGGAGCGGTGACCGCTTTCGCATCACCGACCGCTCTGCAGACACAAGCGGTGCCTAACACGGCTCCCTTGCTGGGGACCCAGAACAAGAGCGCAGATCAAATCTCGGGCAACCTGACGTCGGCGGCGAGCGTCGTTGTCAATACGGCGACGACGGTGACGTTCACAGGGACGGACACCAATGGCTTCGTCCACACCTTCGAACTCGGGCTGCTCTCCAATGCCGGTGGCACGACGTGGACGCCGAACACGATCCACGTCGACGGCGCTGTCAACGCAAATGTGAGCGTCAGCACGACGGGCATGCTCTGGACGGGAGGCGTGACGACCGCTACCGAATCCGTGTTTATAAGCGCCGCGGCTTTTTCAAGTGCGACCATCGGTTACGACGTCAACGACGTGAATGCTCAACAGACGTTCACGATCGACTTCAGCAAGGTCACTAACACGGCGCTCAATGCCGGCCTGATTCCAGAGAACACTGGTTCCGCTGGAAACTCCGCGGGCTCGCTCAAGGCGTTCAATGTCGATAAGGCCGGTGTGATCCACGGGGTGTATACCAACGGTTTCACGCAGACCATCGGGCAGATCCTGCTGGCGACCTTCGAAAACCCCGGCGGCCTGCAGAAGGAGGGCCTGAACAACCTGCAGGTTTCAGCCAACTCGGGCGTAGTGAACGTAGGTACGCCTGGCAGCGGGCGGTTCGGGACCGTTGCTGAGGGCAACATCGAGACCTCGAACGTCGACCTGGCGTTCGAGTTCAGCAACATGATCCTGGCCGAGCGTGGCTTCCAGGCGAACAGCCGCATCATCACCACCTCGGACCAGATGCTGCAAGAGGTCGTCGACCTCAAGCGTTAGTAGCACATTGACGCAAGAGCAGGGAAGCTCTTCCTCGTGAGTTCTTGGGGGGCGGCCGGAGAATGGATGCTCCGGCCGCCCGCCTCATTTTTCGAGGCTAGACTAGCGAGATTGGCAGGCCATGAGTAAGAAGGTGGTTTCCGCCTGCCTCATCGTGCGGGATGAAGAGGCCAACCTCCCCCGCTGCCTCGAGTCGCTCAAGGGCGCGGCCGACGACATCGTCATCGTCGACACGGGCTCAGTCGACGGCACTGTCGAGATTGCCAAGCGCGCGGGTGCACGCGTCTTCACCTTCCCCTGGTGCGACGACTTCAGCGCCGCCCGCAACGAGTCTCTGAGGCAGGCCAGGGGCGAGTGGATCATGTGGATCGATGCCGACGACGAGCTCGAGGAGCAGTTCCCTGGCGTCCTGCGGGAGATGTGCCTGCAGCTGCCGGCAAAGACCCACGGCGTGTGGGTCGATGTGAGATCGGCGGTGGATGAGCACTCCGATTCGCCCATCATGGCCCGGCAGTGGCGTGTCTTTCGCAACCACGCGGGCATTCGTTTTCAGGGTCGCGTCCACGAGCAACCTAGCCTTCCGGGCGGGCAGCCCAACATCCTGATGCAGCACTACGTCAAAGTGCACCACTGGGGCTACCTCCCCGACCAGGAAGTGCTGCGAAAGAAGGGCGAGCGAAACACGCGCCTGCTCCTCTTTTCGCTGGCGGAGGACCGCGACAATGCCTTCCACTACTACAACCTGGGCCGACAGCACCTCTTTCAAGGCCGCCCCGACCTGGCGCTGATGGTGCTGGAGCAGGGCATCGATCACTGGTTCCGGTCGCCACCATCTGGCTGGGCCACAGTAGGCACGTTGTTCACCAGCGCGGTCGGCGCGGCGGTGGACAGTGGCCAGCATGCCAAGGCGGTCGAGCTGGAGGCCCGCACGCCGCCGCAGTATGTCACAGCCGATCTGCTGTATCACGCTGGCGTCGCGCATTGGGCGTTGGACCACGCGCCGGAGGCGATTGCCCGTTTGGAACGTGCCGCCACCGACGCTTCTGTGATCAACCCGGCGCTGCACGACCTCGGGACGTCGACCTGGTTGCCGAACCTGATGCTGAGCAAGATCTACCTCCAGCTCGGCCAGTTTGAAAAGGCGCGTGAGATGGCCGCCAAGGCGCATACTTCTAAGGCCAATCATCCGGAGATCCTGCTGCAGCTGGCTCTGAGCTCGGCCCAGTTACCATACCGGGCCGAGGAAACAGTGCGGTGGATTCGCGAGCTGCTCAGCCTGCCCGGCGGAGCTCCCCAGGAACCGCAGCTCCGGCGCCTGCTTCTGGCCAAGTCGGTTGAGCTGAAACAGCCCGCCTTAGCGCTCGAGGCTCTTGAGGGTCCGGCCGAAGGCGTCACCGAAGAAGGGGCCGCGCAGATCAGGGCTTCCGTCGAAGCGGAAATGGCAAAGTAAGTTGGACGTCTCCGGCATGTCGTCGCTGCTCTCGGCCCAGCAGGCCGCGAGGGCCGAGGCGGTAGAGGCTTTCGCGCTGCGTGTCGGCCAGGAGATGACGGCCACAATCCTGGACATGATCGACCACCACGTCCTGCTGGACGTTGCCGGCCGGCGGTTGACCGCCACATTGGAAACCGAGCAGCAGCTCGCGCCGGGGCAGGTGGTCCAGCTGGTCGCCGTGGACGTCCAGCCCGAGCAGATCACGCTGCGTCTCGTCGCCGACGAGATGCTGACCGGCCCTCCTGGACAGCAGGCGCTGGCCTCGGCCGGCTTGCCCGACACGCCGGAAAACCGCGTGGCGCTGGTGGCCCTGCTGGCGGAAGGCCAGCCGATCAGTGCCGAAGCCGTCCAGGCGCTGCGCCAGGTGGCGGCGTCGCTGGGCGCAACCACGCCTGAGGACGTGCACGCCGTGTCCTACCTGATGGCCCGCGGGCTGCCGCTCACAGTGGCATTGCTCGCTGTAGTTCGTGAGGGCCAGGCGGCCGGCCGCGATCTGAGCGGGCTGGAAGATCAGCTCCGAGCCAAGGCCGGGCAACTGCTGGGTGAGCTCGCGGACGCAGCAGAGGATGTGCATGCGGCGGCTCCCGAACTGCGCAGCCTGCTGGCGCAGCTGGCGTTAGCGTCGCCGGCCTCAACGGGCTCACCCAGCGGCCCGCAGCTGCAAGCTCTCATCCAGCAGCTGACGGTGAGCCTCGAAGCCACATTGCGAGGCTTGGTAGAGCAAGGGAGCGGCGGAGAAGCGCCGGCGGGTGACGCAGGCAGTGACGCCCAGCCCTTCTCGGCCGAACACCCCGAAGGGGCTCCGGCACCGCAGGCCAACACCGTAACGAATCCGGAGTCAGGATCACAGGAGGGTGAGGGCGGGAGCACCACCAGCCAGCCCCAAGGGACTCAAGCCCTCCCTGTGGGAGCCCAGCCGGAGGCTCCGGCAGGCCAGGCGCCCGGCACACCGCAGACCGCCGCCGGCCAGCTAGGAGAGCCGGCGGAGCCACAACCGGCCGCCAGCGAGCCACCCCGGCCGCAGGCAGGCCAATCGCTGCCCTCGCCAGAGCCGCAGTCGGGCACGGCTCCCACGAGTCCGGCTCCAGGGCCCGCTGGCCCTGCGTGGCGCGGACCAGCTGGTACGGCGCAGGCCGGAGAGACGGAGACAGCTCCGGCAGCCCACGAGCTGGCACGGCGCGCTATTCCCGCGCTGGATCGGGCGCTCCAGAGTGGCGCCCTGAGCGGCGCCGCTCAGACGTCAGCTGCCGAGCTGAGGCACACCGCCGAGCGGCTGGTGCAAGCCGTGCAGTTCCAGCAGATGCAGACGATCCTGCAGCCGACGCCAGCCGAGCCGTACGTCCTCTTTTCGCTGCCCATGCCGGAGGGGCATGGCGAGGGCGAGCTCCAGCTCTTCGTGCGCGACGAGGGGGGCTCGCCCAAAATCGATCCGAATGATGCCCGGCTGGTAATCGACCTCCGGCTCAGCCAGCTGCGGCGCGTGAGCATCGTGGTGCACGTCTACCAGCGGCAGCTCTACTGCCACATGGAAGCTGAGTCGCTGCAAACCCAGCGCCTGCTCGAGAGCGCGGCGGCAGAGCTCCAGGACAGCCTGCGCGGGCTCGGCTACGCCGTCGATCCCATCCACTGCACTATGGCCGGCTCAGCCCGGCGCGGCACCACCAGCCAGGCGACCTTGCAGCTCGCCAAGCTGGGCCGGCTGAACGTGACCGCATGAGCGATTTGCCACCGCGGACGGGGCCCGCCAAAGTCCCGCCGGCCGAGCGAGTCGAGCCTCAATCGGGTCGTGCCGGGTCTGGTGATGCCGGCGATCGGCGAGACCGCCGTCGAGGCATTCGCAAGGCGGTCGCCCTCGAATATCACCATGGCCGGCAGCGGGCGCCGGTCGTCACCGCGTCCGGCCGGGGCGAGCTGGCCGAACAGATCATCGCGCTGGCCCGCCGGCACGGCGTTTACGTCCAGCCCGATCCGGACCTGGTGGAGCTGCTGGCGCGGCTCGACTTGGGGACGGCGATTCCCCCCCAACTGTATTACGTTGTTGCCGAGATCCTGGCATTCGTGTACAAACTCAATAGCGCGCAGGCTGGGAAGGCAACGTCCTAGGCGAACTCTCAAATGAAGGACAAAAATTAGTGATCTCACGCAATTTGCTTCTCCGGCTGCGAGGGCGGCTCAGTCCAGTCGTTGCAGCGCTGGCGCTGGCCCTCATCAGCGCCATTCCGGCCTCGGCCAACGGCATTGGCTCCGCCTATGTGGCCAATAGCGGCGCCAAGCAGCTGACCATCATCGACGTCGAGAGCCTGGCGGCCGTGGACGTGGTGCCCACCAAAGGTCAGCCGGCCGGCCTCGCCATCGACAGCGCCGGCAAGTTCATCTACGTCGCCCAGAAGGACACGAATGACCTGCTGATCATCAGCCGCGACGACTACAGCCCGGTGGCCACTGTGCCGGTCGGCACCGCGCCGGTGGGCGTCAGCTTGAGTAAGGACGGCAAGCAGGCCTTTGTCATCAATTCCGGCTCCAACAACGTGACCGTCGTCGATACGGCCGCCAAATCAGTGGTCAAAACGCTGCCGGCCGGCTCTCAGCCAAGCGCGGCCGCGCTGCTGCCCGACGGCAACACGCTGCTGGTGGCCAACACCGGCTCCAACACCGTCTCCTTCGAAGACGTCAACGCCGGCAAGAGCGTGGCCGACGTAGCCGTCGAGCGCGGGCCCACGGCCATCATCATCTCGGCCGATGGCCGCACCGCCTACGTGGCCGATAAGGACGGCAACGCCATTTCAGTGTTGGACACCGGCAGCCGCTCGCTATCGGCGACAATTGCGACCGGCGTCGCCCCTCAAGGGCTGGCCGCCAGCCCTGATGGCAAGCTGCTGTACACGGCGAACTCCGGCTCCAACGACCTCGGCATCATAGACATCGGCGCGCGAAAGCTCATCGGCACCATCGCCGTCGGCAGGCAGCCATCAGGAGTTGCCTGGAACAAGACGCAGACGCTGCTGCTCGTGACCGGAGTCGGCGACGACAGCCTGTCGTTCGTAGACCCCTCCAACTCCTCCGTGAAGCAGACCATCAAGATGGGCAAAGAGCCCGCCGCTGTAGCCGTAGCCTACGCCGAGCCCCAACCCGGCCAGACCGCCACCGGCCAAACCGGCGTCACCGTTGGCCCGGGAGGGACGACAGTGGTGACGGCGCTGCCGAAGACAGGTGGTGGAGGGAGTCAGGACTGCGGGTAGTCATACAGTCGCACTTTCAGACTGTATGATTCAGCCATGTCGCGCACGACGCTACGGGCTAAGGGCCAGTTGACGTTGCCTGAGGACATTCGCCAGACCGCCCACTTGGAGGCAGGTGACCTTCTGGACGCGGAGATTACGCCAGACGGGATACTGCTCCGCCCACAGAAAGTGATCGACGCAACACAGGCCTGGTTCTGGACGCCAGCTTGGCAGGCGGGTGAGCGTCGAGCTGACGCCGACAAGGCGGCTGGGCAGGTCGAGACGTTTGGGTCGGACGATGAGTTCCTCGAAGAGCTTCGTAAGCGGGCCAAGCCGCTAGCCGGCAAGTAACAACATAGCTGTGCCTTGCCAACCTACGCGTGGCTAGCGCGCTTCAGCGCGGATTTCGATACGTTGTCGGCCACGCAGCAAGCTGCTTTTCTCGCGGCCGTCGAACAGTTCGTTGAAGACCTGCGGCACCAACGCGGCTTTCGGAAGGGACTCCGAGTCAAGAGCGTTAAGGGCGCCGCCGGTATTTTCGAAATGACCTGGGCCGATGATGGCCGCGCCACCTTCGAGTATGGCAATCCAGTTGTCCCGGGACGGGCACACGTTATCTGGCGCCGTATCGGAAGGCACGAAATCTTCAAACAGCCGTGAGGCAATGTGGTCAGGCCGCCCACGGCCAGAGCGCTGCTCAAGCGCGGGTGAGTCCGCGCTCCAAATTCGCGGCGCCCTAAGCCCCCACCGTCTCCTTCAGCTGCTCCGCTAGCCGGCGGAGGTCGCCGTTGCTCGACTGCGCTGAGGCGCCCACGCTTTGGTGGAGGAGCTTGGCCAGCTCGTTGATGCTGGTGGCATTGTCGCGCGAGATGGCGGTGACGGCGCTGACGCAGGTGGAAAGCTGCTCCAGGTCCTGCAGCAGCTCGGCGGTGATGCCGGTGTTGGCCTTGAACTTGTCGCCCTGGCTCTCGACGGCGTTCACGATCTCATTAGCGGCCGCAGTCATCTCCTCCACGGCGGCGGAGATGTTCTGCACCTGCTCGTTGTTACGAGCGACAGAATCGAGGATCTGCTGCAGCGCGTTGCCTGCCTCGGCGCCGAGGCTCGAGCCCTCTTCCACTTCCTGCGAGCCGACATGCATAGCCTCCACGGCGGCAGCGGTCTCGTCCTGGGTGGTCTTGATGAGCTCGCCGATCTCTTTGGTGGCGCGGCTGGTGCGCTCGGCCAGCTTGCGGACCTCGCTGGCGACGACGGCGAAGCCTTTGCCCTGCTCCCCGGCGCGGGCCGCCTCGATGGCGGCGTTGAGGGCCAGCAGGTTGGTTTGATCGGCGATGTCGTCGATCAGCTTGACGATATCGCCAATCTGGTTGGCGCGGGCGGCGAGCTGCTGGACCTTTTCGGCCGAGCCGAGCACTGTCTGACGGATGAGGCTGATGCTCTGGATGGTGCGACGCACTGCGTCTTCGCCTTGCTGAGCGAGCGAAGAAGCCTCTTCGGAGCCGGCGGCAACCTTCTGGGCGTTGGTGGCCGTTTCTTCCAGGGCGCGTGAGATTTCTACGACGGCGTGGATGACGTTCTCCGTCGCCGCAAGGTTGTCTTTGGTGGCCTTGTCGACCGTCTCGACGGTTTCGGCCAGCTTGGCGGAGATGCTGTTGGCGGTCTCGGCTTTTTGCAGCTGCGAAGCCGAGTCGGCGGCCACCAACTCGACATTCTGCGTGGCAGCGCTCAGCGCCTCAATGGTGCTGCTGCCGATTTCACCTGTCTCGGCGCGGCTCAGGTAGTCGGCCACTTCATTGAGCTGGCGTGTCAGCGACTCGATCTGCGAGTTCGCGCGCTCGAGCTGCTTGGCATCCAGCTCAGTGGAGGCCGCGGCACGGCGGGCGGCGAAACTGGCCCCACCGAAGCACACCACGCCAGCCCCGAGCGCCAGAATGGCAGCCAAAACGTGAGGTCCGGTAACCAGCGCCACGATGACCACGATGGCGTCCAGGATGGCCGCCACAGCAGCTGCTCCCAGGATGGTGGAGCGAATAGACGTCGAGCTCATAGTTCTTTCCCTGGCGGAAGTCACTCCCATTCTATGGTCCCCGGCGGCTTTGACGTAATGTCATAGACCACTCGGTTCACCCCAGGCACCTCATTCACGATGCGGTTGGCGATCCGGCCCAGGACGTCGTAGGGGATACGGGCCCAATCGGCGGTCATCGCGTCCTGGCTGGTGACGGCGCGTACGGCCACCACATGGGCGTAGGTCCGGGCGTCACCCATGACCCCTACGCTGCGAAGTGGCGTGAGCACGGCGAACGACTGCCACAGCTCGCGGTACAACCCAGCGGCGCGAATCTCCTGCTCCACGACGGCATCGGCCTCGCGCAAGATGTCGAGGCGTTCGCGATCCA
>DATGVV010000460.1:0-33138 GCA_035299885.1 Chloroflexota bacterium
CTTCGGGCGCCGCTTCGGCCAAACCCGCGGCCTCTGGCGTCGCGGCGCCGTCGCTGGCCCCGGTGCCCAAGGTCACGCTGCAGCTGACGAAGCCCCTGCCGGCGCTTAACCCGCCCTACACGGTGAAGGCGCGCGTCGGCAGCTCGCTTACGACGGCGCCTTTCTGGTACGCCATTGAGAAGGGCTACTTCGACCAGCTCGGGCTCAAGTTTGAGGAGGTCCAGATCACGCAATCGGCGGACGTCACGGGGCCGCTGACGCAAGGCCAGATCGATATCGCCGGCGTAGCTTTCGCCCCCGGCCTGTATAACGCCGTCAGCCGTGGCGTCGAGGTGCAAGCCGTGGCCGACAACGGCCAGCTGCAGCCGAACCTCGCGGGCTCGGCGGCAGTCGTCAAGAAGGGCGAGCTGGCCAAATATGGGAACGATTGGTGCGCTCTCAAGGGCAAAAAGATTGCCGGCATGACAAATGTCGACGGCTTCTACGCCACGCTGCTGAAGGCCCTGCAGAGCTGCAACTTGTCTGAAAAGGATGTGGACACGTTCCAGCCCGGTTTCGCTCAGGTCAATGCCGCCCTGGCCAATGGCTCGGCCGACGTTGGCTTCAACGTGGAACCGTTCGTCAGCGCGGGCGTGCAGCAGGGCGTTGTCGAGATCTGGCATCAGGCGGATCAGGCGTGGGCCAACCAGCAGATGAACATGCTGCTGTACGGGCCGCAGTTCATCAAGAACAAGGACGCCGCGCTGCGCTTCATGGTGGCCTATATGGCTGGCGTGCGGGACTACGACCGCGACATCGCGCCCGGTGGCGACGCCAATCAGTTGGGCACTGTGCTGGCCAAGCATCTGCCGGTCAAGGACCCGAACGCCTATTCCAAGATGATCATGATGGGCATCACCAAAAACGGCGCGGTCAACACGCAAGCCCTCGGTGAGGAGATCCAGCTGTTCCAGAAGTCCGGCACCATCCCGCCTGGCCAGGTCAACCTGAGCTGGGTGAACAACGACGTCCGCCAGGAAGCCTTGGACCTTCTCGGACCGGAGAAGAAGTAGCTAGGCGCGGGCAATGTGGCGGGGCACGAACAGCCCCACCGGCAGGCGCTGGCCTTTGATGGTGAGCACGGCCTCAAGCACGCTAGTCTCGATCATGGCGGGGTCGTGAATAACCACATACGGGATATTGAGCCCGGCCAGGGTGGCCTCGCCCACCATACGGCTGGCGCCGTGATAGTCGAACTGCTCACCCAGCACGCGGTTGTGGCTGGCGATGATGAGCAACGGGGTGCGCTGCAACAGCCCGCGCGCCAGGATCAGGCCGGACATGCCCAGGCCCGAGCCCTCCATGAGGGCCACCGGCAGCTTGCCGCCGAGGTAGGCGCCCATGGCGACAGCGATGCCCTCATCCTCGCGCGAACAGATGACCGTCTGGACGTCTGGGTCGGCCTCCAACAACTCGTCGATCGGTGAGAGCAGGCTGTCGGGCACGTAGACGGCGAAATCGATTCCGGCCTGCCGCATGGCGCGATGGAAGGCCCGCGCGTTGTCCAGGTTATAGCCAGGGGCTGGCGTGCTCACGCCGGCGCCAGCTGCCGTTGTCTCAGCGCTACATGGACATCCTCGGCCTTCACCGGCAGGTGGTCGATTTTCACGCCCACCGCGTCGTACACCGCGTTGGCATAGGCGGCCGCGAAGGGCAGGTTGCTCAGCTCAGAGGTTTGCTTGGCGCCGTACGGTCCGGGGCCGGCATCATCGGTGATCAGCAGCAACTCGTGCTCGGGCACATCGCAAATGGTGGGCAGTTTGTACTCGTGCAGGCCCGCCGCCTCGACTAGGCCATCCACGATCCGCAGATCCTCCATGGCCGCCGCGCCCAGGCCCATTAGCAAGCCGCCTTCTATTTGGCCCGTAACACCTGTGGCGTTGAGGACCGTGCCCACGTCGTAGGCGCCGGTCACCTTACAGACGTGTACCTGGCCCGTCTCGGGGTCCACCTCAACCTCCACCACCTGGGCCACGAAGCTGGTGGTGCTGGGCGGATGCCAGTTCTCGTAGCGGGCTTCAGCGGAAAGGGCGCCGGCCGCCCCGGCGTCGATTTTCTGGCGCAGCTCCGTGGCTGCTCGGAGCGCCGCCTGTCCGGCGCCGTGGGTGACCGCGCTGGCCGAGCTGCCGCGGTCCCACAACCCCGAATCTGTGCTCAGCACCTCGACCCGGATGTGCTCCGGAGGCAGGCCCAGCTCGTTGGCGACGATCTGGGCCAGGATGGTGTGCGCGCCGGAGCCCTGGTCGAACACCGCGATCTGGAGCGTGACCTCGCCTCCGGCGTCCCGCACGACCCGAGCGGTTGACGCGCCCGGGCCGATGGGGCTCTGGCACAGGGCCAGACCGCGGCCCATGCCCGGCTTCTTGGGCTCGTCCCAACCGGATGCTCGTCGAACGGCGTCCAGGCATTCCCGCAGCCTGACCGAGGACCATGGCTGGCCTTCGATACCCATGTCCCCAGGCTGCACGCCGTTCTTCAATCGAAACTCGAAGGGACCCATGCCCAGGGCGCGCGCTAATCGGTCCATCTCGACCTCGCACGGAAACACCGTCTGCAGCCCGCCGGGCGCGCGCATATGGCCGCAGGGCACCGTGTTGGTGTAGACGATCTGGCTTTCGTAGGCGTGGTTCGGAATGCGGTACACGCCGTGGACGTAGTGCCCTCCGGCCAGCTCGGCGTTGGCTATCGGCTTGAAGCCGGCATAGGCGCCGCCGGCAAACGTGGCCTTTACGTGGCGGGCCACGATGGTGCCATCGCGCTTCAGCCCGGTGCGAATCGTCACCCACGCAGGGTGCCGCGGATCGCCGGCCTGCATGTCTTCGACTCCGGAGAGGATGATGCGCACCGGCTGGCCGGCGGCGCGCGACAGGAAGTAGGCCAGCGGCACATGCATGGGCGAACCCTTGCCGCCGAAATCGCCGCCAACATACAGCGGCTCGACGACGATGCGCTCGGGGGACAGTTCGAGATCGCGGGCCAGCAGCCCGCGCAGAACGAAAGGCGATTTGGTCGAGGCCCAGACCCGCACCGTCCCGTCCGGCTCGGCGGAGACGATGCAGCTGTGCGGCTCGATGTAGCCCTGGTGCTGAGCGGGCGTGCGATAGGTGTGCTCGAAGACCACGTCGGCCTCTCTGAACCCGCGCTCCAGATCGCCGCTGACGGTCAGCCGGTAGGAGCACAGGTTGGGGATATCGGGCAGCGGCTCGTCCGGCCAGCCAGGCTGGCGCAAATCGCGGCGGTAGCTGGCGAAATCGGGGTGCAGCAGCGGCGCGCCCGGTTTCGTGGCTGCGAAGGGGTCGAGCACGGCCGGCAGTTCCTCGTAGCCCACCTCTATGAGCCGCAGCGCCTCCTCGGCGGTCTGGCGGTCAACCGCCGCGACAGCCGCCACCGGATCGCCGATGAAGCGCACCCGGTCGGTGCACAGGACTGGCACATCGGCGATAGCTCGCCCGAACAGCGCGCCCCCGATGTCGGCACCCGTCAGCACCGCCCGCACGCCAGCAAGCGATCGCGCACGGCTGACGTCGACGCGCGCGATGCGAGCGTGGGGCCACGGGCCGCGCAAGATCGCGCCCCACAAGCAGCCAAGCACATCCACATCCGCCGTATAGGTCGCCTGGCCCGTGACTTTGAGCCGGCCGTCAACCCGGGGCACGGCGGCGCCAATTGTTGACTCGCCGTCCGCGTAGGACCTCAATGGTCCAGAAAGTCCAGCACCAGCCGGTTGAACTCGCCGGCGTGCTCCACCTGCGCCCAGTGGCCGCAATGGGAGAAGACGTGCATGCGCGCGTTCTGGAACGAGCGCAGCATCAGCAAACCCACATCCAGCGCTCCGAAACGATCGTCTGCGCCCCACACGATCAGGGCGGGGCAGGCCACCTTGGGGAGCTGGCTGGCCAGGCTCTCGCCAGCGGGCGGATGGGCGGTCATCACCCTCACGACATCGGGATCGATGCTGGCCTGGTAGCGCTCCTCGAGGATGTCTTCGGTCAGGAAGGACGAGTCGTACAGCAGCGTCTGCAGCAGGGTCCGCAGCTTCTCGCGAGAGGGGCCCTCGCCCTTGTAGTAGCCGCCGATAAGCTTAATGCCTTCCAGCGGCATAGGGCAGAACAGGCTCGGACTGCCTGTGCCGCTACCGATCACCACCAGCTTACTGACACGTTCGGGGCTGTCGGTTGCGAGCTTGATGGCCACCTGGCCGCCCATCGAGTTGCCGACGAAATGCGCCTTGTCGATGCCCAGCTTGTCCATGAAGTCGCGGAAGACGTTGGCGCAGTAGGTCAGCCGCCCGCCCTCGATGATGACCTTGGCCGAGCCGCCATACTGCGGCATGTCGACCAGCAGCGCCCGGTACTTGGCCGCGAAGGCATCGGCGTTCTGCTTGAAGTTGCTCCAGCTGCTGGCTCCAGGGCCGGCGCCGTGGATCATGATCACCGGATAGCCGGAGCCAACCTCGTTGTAATGGATTTTGATGCCGGCCGCCTGGATATCGCGGCTGGTGGCTTGCTCGCTGCTGATGGCCATGGGATTCCTCTTCGAAGACTAGGTCTCCTATGATGCACATATTGGAAGAAGATGCTGTGCTGAGCACCGGCGGCAAGCCATGGCAGCCGTACCTCGAGGCGGCGCTCGGTTTTCGGAACCACTGGTACCCCGCCTGCTACAGCCATGAGCTGGCCGAGGGCCAGGCCCGCGGCGAGCAGCTGTTGGGCGAAAGGCTGCTCCTGAAGCGCATTGACGGCCGTGTGTACGCGGTACAGGACCGCTGCCTTCACCGGGGCGTGGCCTTCTCAGTGCGGCCGGAGTGTCACAGCAAGAACACCATCAGCTGCTGGTATCACGGCTTCACCTATGACCTGCGCGACGGATCGCTGGTCGCGGTCATCACCGATCCCGAAAGCTCGCTGGTCGGCAAGCTCCGCCTGCAGACATACCCGGCGCAGGAGCACAAGGGCCTCGTCTTCGTCTTCATCGGCGACATGGATCCGCCCGAGCTGAAGCTGGACCTGCAGCCCGGCTTTCTCGACGCTGATCTGGCCATCCATGCCAACGGTGAGCGGCAGCTCGTCCACAGCAACTGGCGTCTGGCGGCGGAGAACGGCTTTGACGCGGCGCACATCTACATCCACCGCAACTCGCCGCTGATCCTCGAACAGCGGCGGCCGCTCCCGCTGGCCACCATCCCGGCTTCTCGCGAGGGGATGGTGGTGGCTGAGGACGGGCAGCCTAAAGGGGTGGTGAAAGGCCGCGGCGCACGCAAGCCGGTGTGGGAGGTGGAGATCGAGGGAGTGAAGGTCACGTCCCGTTTTCTGCCTGGCCCTGACACCCCGCGCACCTCGCCGGATACTTCCATGTGGCTGCCGTGCGGGCTCAAGGTCGATCCCTTTCCTACTGAGGGCATCATGCAGTTCGAGTGGTACGTGCCCGTCGACGAGCACAGCCACACCTATTTCGTGACCTGGGGACGCCGCACCACATCCGATGCGGAGGCTGCCGAGTTCTCGCGCGAGATCGAGGATCACTGGAAGGATCTGGTGGTGGATAAGTTCAACGTGGACGACGTTACCGCCCGCGAGGCGATGGAGCGCTTCTACTCAGAAGAGGACGGCTGGCAGCGCGAACGGCTCTACCGTCCCGACCTCATCATTACGGAGTGGCGGAAGCTGGCCAGCGCCCATAATCGCGGTATCCAGCGGCTATCTGCGCCGCAGTCTGCCGGAGGTGTCTGAGTGCCACTAGAGCTGGGGCTGGCTTCCTCTCACGCCCCCAGCATGTTTGCGCCTGTGGACAAGTGGCCGGCCATTTACGACATCCTGGCCGGCGCCGTCCCGGCCCCGCCGGAGCTGGCCAGCGAGACGCGCGAGGTCCTGGAGGGCTACGCCGAGCGCATCAAGCACGGCTTCGGCGTGCTGCAGCAGCAGCTGGCGGCCTACAAGCCCGACGCGCTGGTCATTGTGGGCGACGATCAGAACGAGGTGTTTGGGCCAGCCTTCAATGCCTCGATGGCCATCTTCCTGGGCGAGGAGGTCTCGGGCTCGACAAGCATTGGCTTTTTAGGTGAGCCGCTGGACAAGAACCACCTCCACTTCCGCTGCCATCGAGAGCTGGCCGAGGTGCTGCTGGCCCGGCTGGTGGAGCAGGGCTTCGACCTGGCCTGGATGCGCGAGCTAAAGCCAATCAGCCGGCCGCTGGCTGGCATCGGGCACGCCTTCAGCCGGCCCGCCAACGCCGTCGGCGTGCGCGAGCTGGATATCCCCATCGTGCCCCTGTTCCTCAATGCCTACGACCATCCGATGCCATCCGCGCGCCGCTGCCACGAGCTCGGAAAGGCGATCCGGCAGGCATTCGACGGCCGGCCCGAGCGCATCGCGCTGTATGCCTCGGGTGGGCTGGCCCACGATCCACGCGGGCCCCGTTCAGGCTGGCTGGACGAGCCATTGGACAGGTGGGTGCTGTCGCGGCTTGAGGACGGTCGTGCGGCGGAGCTTACCAGTCTGTTCACCTTTGATTCGGACGCGGTCCGCAGCGGCACGGGCGAGATCCGCAGCTGGATCACCGCCGCGTCGGCGTTCGAGGGCCAACCCGCCACGGTCGTGGACTATATTCCCGCCCGGCATGCCGTCACCGGCCTAGCCTTTGCCTACTGGCCGGCCTCCGCCTGACGGCCCGCCCGTGAACCGCATCGAGTGCATCGAGGTCTTCGCCAGGCTTCGAGGCAGGGCAATCGTCATCGTGAGCCCCGGCTACACCGGCCACGAGCTGGCCGCCGCGGGGCATGACGACGCGACCATCTACAACATGGACATGCCGTACAGCTCACCCTTGTGCCTGGGCCTGGCGTTGGCCTGCTCGCAGGAGCGCGTGGTCGCCCTGGAAGGCGACGGCTCCATGCTTATGGCGCTGGGTGTGCTGACCACCATTGGCCGCTACCAGCCCCGGAACCTGGCAATCATCGTCTTCGACAACCGCCTCTATCTGACCACGGGCAGTGGCACTGTGCGGACAGCCGAGGTCGATTTCGCCGCCATGGCTCGCGCTGCCGGTATCGAGCGCTCATGCAAGGTCGAGGACATCTCCGGCTTTGAAGACGCCGCTCGGCAGGCTCTCACCGAGCCTGGGCCGTGGTTCATCTGCGCCTCGGTGGATGGTTCCGACCGCGGCGATCCGCGAGGCCGAGCACACCTCCCCGGCGACCTGGTCGAACAGGCCGTACTGTTTCAAAAGGCGCTGCGAGAGCGCCAGGGAGATTGATGCCTACTGCTTGGCCAGCGCCTCGTGCAGCGGGCCATAGTCGACGATCTGCTCGGGTTTGAGGTCAGTCTTGGTGCCGGTGATCTCGGCTTGGATGTCCAGCGCCTGCTGAAGGCCCCGCGGCGAGGCTTCGAACGTGTCCTGCTCCAGGTTGGGGATCATCTTCTCGGCGGTGCGCTTGGCCGCATCGGGTGGCGCGCCGATGTACTTGACGATCAAGTCCCCCGTCTCGGCCGGGTGCGCCTTGATCCAGCGGTTGGCGTCGATCAGCGCCCGCAGAAAGCGGACGGTCTCGTCCCGATGGGCGCTCAGGTAGGACACGCTGCTGCCGGCGCCGATGTACGGCAGGTCCAGCAGATCGCCTAGGAACTGGATCTCATGAAATCCAGCCAGCTCAGCCTGAGCGTCGAAAGGCGGTGACACGACGGCCGCATCCACCTGGCCGGCGATCAGGTTTTGGTAGGTCAGGACAGTGCCGCCCGAGGACACGATGTGGACGTCGTTCTTGGTGAGGCCGGCCTTCTTGAGGCCGGTCTCCAGGTAGATATAGGGCGTGCTGCCCGCCTGGTTAGTGCCGACTGGCCTGCCTTTGAGCTGTGCCACCGAGGTGATCTCCTTCTTGCCCACCAGCGTCCAGGGCGAGCGCTGCCAGGCGGAGAAGATGACCTTGAGCGGCAGCCCGCGGGTGGCGCCCTCAATGGCGTTCGTGGGCGCGTCGATGATGTCGGTCTCGCCTTTGGAGAGTGCGGTGATCGACACGCTGGGCGGCATCATGTACTGGGTGACCTTGATGTGCTGCTGCTGGAAGAAGCCCTGCGCCAGCGCGGCATAGTAGGGCATCTCGGATGCCGCCGGCGACGCGTAGCTGACACGAACGGGCGAGCCGTTGGGATCGCCGCCCGAGAACTGGCCGGTCGCCTCCGGTTTGCCCGCGGCGGGGCCACTGGCGCCCGCGCTCGCGGACGCCGCGGGTTTGGCCGGGGCTGGGCTCGAGGCCGCCACGACGCTGGGTTTCGGGCTCGCGGCTGCTGAGGCCGCCGGCTGCGCACCCGCGCTTGACGGGGCGGCGGCGGGCGCCTGCTGGCCGCACCCCGCCGCAAGCAGCAATAAGGCACCCACTAACGGCGTCAGCCGGCTCGGCGTAGTTCTCACATCTCACCTCTCAAGCGATTTTTGCGCCGGGCGCACGTGGATGGCAAAATCGGCCACGCCGCGGGTCAGGTCGAACGCGGGCTTGTAGCCGAGGTCCGACTGGGAGCGAGTCAAGTCCAGCCGCTGCTCATGACGCCAAAAGGGCCCCTGCACCGGCTCCGGCAGGACCTCGACTTTGGCGCCCGGCACAGCCGCTCGAATGGCGGCCGCCACGTCCTCCGAGGTGGACAACCGGCCCGAGCCTAGGTTATATACCTCGTGGCGCAGCGGCCGCTCACAAGCAAGCATCACGCCAAAGGCTACATCCTCCACGTAGACGTAATCGTTCGTGCTCAGGACGCCTGGATCCAGCTGCACGGGCTGGCCGGCAAGCGCCTCCGCCAGCGCGGCGTGCATGGCGGGCCCAGCGGCGTCGCCGCCGGCGTAATGTCCTAGCCCATAGACCTGGGCGAAGCGGAGGATGGCGAACTCTAAGCCATACCAGCTGGCGAAGGCGGCCAGGATGCGCTCGCAGGCGATCTTGCTCGCAGCATAAAAACGAGTGCCCCCGATGGGGAAGTCTTCGGTGATCGGCTCAGCCGGCGACAGGTCCCAGCGATAGATGCCGAACGTGCTGGCAAACAGCAAGCGTTTGACCCCGCTGAGCCTGGTCGCTTCGGCGAGCGCCATCGCCCCATCGACGTTTGCGCTCATCCCGGCATGAGGATGCTCGTTGATGCGTGACCCGATCAGAAACGCCGAATGGAACACCACGTCGGGAGCGCAGCCGCGCATGCAGTCGATGAGCGTAGGCAGATCCCGGACGTCACCCTCGACGAGTTCAGCCGCGGACGTGATGCTGGCGATGTAGTCTCGGCGCGGCGCCACGTCATAGAGCACGGCCTTGTGGCCGCGCTCCGCCAGCAGGCGGGCCAGGTGACAGCCTACCAGGCCTGCGCCGGTGATGAAAATGTTCACCGGGTGAACCAGCTAAACGGCTACCGCCATGCCGTACAGGGCGGCGCAGTTATCCCACAGGATCTTGCGCTTGTGCTCGTCCGCAATGGGCAGCTGCATGAAGTGATCGGCGGAGTGCGGAAAATGGGCGTCCACGTGCGGGTAGTCGGTGGAGTAAACGATGTTGTCGCTGCCCATGGCCTCGACGACCCACTTCACCGGGTGCTCCTCGGAATCGACCGACACGTAGCACTGGCGCTTGAAGTACGCGCTGGGCGGCATCGTCAGATCGGGCGACCAGACGTCGGCGAACATCTCGGCGTGCTCGTCGAGGCGCCACAGCAACCACGGCAGCCAGCTGCAGTTGCCCTCCAGGAAGGCAGCCCGCAGCTTGGGGTGGCGCTCCAGCACGCCGCCGCCGCACATTGCCGCCAGGGCCATCATCTGCTCCACCGGGTGGGAGAAGGTGTGGCGCAGCATGAAGCTGGGCTCGAACTGCTCCCCCACCTGGCGCTCGGCTGACGAGTTGGACTCGTGGAAGCCGACCGGCACGTCCAGCCGCTCGAGCGCCGACCACAGCGGGTCGTAGTAGGGGTCGTGCCAGTTGCGGCCGTTGACGACGTTGGCCCGCAGGAACACGCCGCGGAAACCCAGATCGCGCACGCAGCGCTCCGTCTCGGCTACGGCGTCGCCGACATCGAACGGCGAGATCATGCCGACGCCGATCAGCCGGTTGCGATCCGCCGCGCAGAAGTCATACAGCCAGTTGTCGTAGGCGCGTGCCAAGGCGGCAGCGGAATCGGGCGCCAGGTCACCCCGGGCCAGCGTGTGCAGGCCGCGGGTGGGGTACAGCAGGGCGACGTCGATGCCCTCGCGATCCATGGCCTCGAGCTGCACTTCGGACGTCCAGCCGCGCTCCTGGTCCGGACCGTAGCGGGCCTGGTCCTCGGCGAACTTGTGACCGCTGCGTGGGCCGGGCGGCTCGGCTGGACGTCCCCACGGCCGCCCCTCGGCATCCACCATGGCCAGGTCGCGCACCCAGCGCTGAAGGCCGATGGGCGCCTGCTCGCGGTAGTCCGGCTCGGTGTAGCGCTGCCACAGGTCGGGCGGCTCCATGACGTGCATGTCGCTGTCTAGGATCCTGAAACCGTTCTTCATTTCATGCCTCCGGATGGGTGCTGATGTATTTGGCGGCCTGCTCGGCGTCCACGCCGGAAGTCCGCAGGCTGACGCCGGCGGCTTCCTCCTGGAGCTGGTAGGTCACGGTGTAGCCGGAGCCCTCGCCCCAGCCACGGTTGAGCGCTTCCACGATGATCTGCTCGACCACGCTGCTGACCGGCAGCGGCACATCGAGCTCCCGGCCGAGCGCGGTAGCCAGGCCGATGTCCTTGCGCAGCAGGGTGAGCGTGAAGGTGGCCGGCTCGTAGCGGCCGGGAAACACGCTGCGTGGGACCTGGTCGTGGAGCATGTGCATGCGGCCGACCAAACCTCGCCGAACGGCCTCCCACAGGACACGCACGTCCACTCCGGCTTTTACTCCCAGCGACAAGCCTTCGGCGATGGCCTGTGTGACGCCGCAGCCAATGAGCTGATGGACGAGCTTGCAGATGCTGGCGCTGCCGACCGGGCCGGTGTAGATGATCTGGTCGCCGTAGGCCGCCAGGATGGGCCGGATGCGCTCGACGATCGCCTGCTCGCCGCCGATCATGATCTCGTGGATGCCCGGCGGTGAGTCGGGCTGGCCGGCGCTGACCGGGGCGTCCATGGCCCAGGCGCCCTTCTCACGGAAGCGCTCGGCGATGCGCCGGATGAGGTCCGGCCCGCCGGTCGAGATGTCCAGGTACACGCCGTCGGGCCGGATACCTTCCAGCACACCGCCCGGCCCGAGGGCCGCATCTTCCACGATCCTCGGCGTGGGCAGGGCACTGATGACGACGTCCGAGCGCTCCGCGACGCCGGCCGGCGAGGCAGCGCGCTCGGCGCCCCTTTCGAGGAACGGGCGCATGGCCTCCTCGCGCGTGTCATACACGATCATCGGGAAACCGGCCGCCTGGATATGGCCAGCCACCGGGCCACCCATCTTGCCGAGGCCGACGAAACCGACCGTCTCCATGTGCGCCCTTATCATGCACTAACCATGGCCGACCTCAGTTTGGAGGACCTCGGCGCGCTGCTCGACGAGAAGCTGCGGCCGATTGCCACGAAGCTGGACGAGCACGCGAAAAAGCTGGATCAGCACGGCCAGCGTCTCGATGCTATGACGGCCGAACCGCGCCAGCGATCTCTGAAACCGCTGCTGGTGGCGTTTTCGGCCGTCGCGGCGGTGGTGGTTCTGGCGCTCGCCGGCCGCGTAGTCCTGGGGACCTTCAATGGCGGCGCGGGCCAGTCCTCGGCAGCTACGGCGCCACGGCTGCTGTACGCCGACGACTTCTCCAGTTCGGCGAACGGTCTCTTCCTGGAGGGTCAACGCGGAATAGCCACGCTGCCCGGCGATCGCGCGTCGGCGGCGTGGGACTATGCCTATCAAGACGGTGCTCTGGTGGCGCACGTGACCGCGCCCAGCTTGCCGCTGCAAGGGCGAGTCATCGGCGGGGCTGCCCGAGCGGCCAATCGCCTCACCGGCGACTTCGCCTTCGAGGTCAAGGCCAAGGCCGCCACCTCGGCCGTGTACGCGTTGTACGGGCTGCGGTTCTTTCCCGGCAGCCGCGAGTTCGGCTTTGGCATTCAGCCCGGCCAGAAGAGCTATCAGGTGTGGGAAATCTTCCAACCGCCGTTCCTGGTGGCGCGCAGTAACGCGGTCGAACCGGGCGAAGCGGAGAACCTGCTGCGGCTGGAGCTGCGCGGCAATGCCATGCGGCTGTTCATCAATGGCCAGGAGATCGATGGCCGCCAGGACGAAGCGTTCGGCGTCCGTCCGGCCTCGGTGGGAGTGCTGTTCGACACGCGGGCGATGCCCAACGAGGCTCCGGTGGAGATTCGCTTCAGAGACTTCAAGGTCTATTCGTTGTGAGCCAGGTGATCGCCTACCGCCTGCAGCCGTGGGAATTCGTCGATCGGCTCGTCTATGACATGTGTCCCAGCGGCTTCGAGATCGTGCCCCTGGCGAGGGACGCTTCGCCGGAGGATCGGGAGCAGAAGCTGGCCGGCGCGGATTTCCTGATGGGCTCGTGGGTGACCACCGCCGTGACGCTGACGGAGGCCGACTTCCGCGCAGCCAAGCGTCTCAAGCTGGTGCAACTCATGAGCGCCGGCTACGAGCACATCGACCTGGAGCTGGCCGCGCGGTATGGCGTGCCGGTGGCGCACTTTGGCGACGCCATGGCAAGCACCGTAGCCGAGCACACGCTGCTGCTGATCCTGGCCGTGCACCGGCGTTTGCTCCAGCTCGACGCGGCGGTCCGCTCGGGGAAGTGGCGCACGGGCGAGCCGCCGCTGTCCGAGCTGCGCGGCAAGCAGGTGGGCATTGTCGGCTTCGGGTTGATCGGCCGCGAGGTGGCCAAGCGCGTCCGCGCCTTCGACGCCGAGATCGCGTACTTTCAGCGCCACCGCCTGGACGATGCGGCCGAGCGAGCTATCGGCGTCCGCTACTTGCCGCTGGACGATCTGCTGTCGAGCAGCGACGTGGTCAGCCTGAACGTGCCCATCAGCAGCTCGACCCGGCACCTCATCGGTGCTCGCGAGCTGGCACTGATGAAACACGGCGCGGTGCTCATCAACGTCAGCCGCGGGGTGGTGGTCGACGAAGCGGCCCTGCGCGAGGCGCTGGAGCAGGGGCGTCTGCGCGGAGCCGGCCTGGACGTGTTGGAGCAGGAGCCGCCCGACACGGTTAACCCGCTGCTCAGGCTGGACAACGTGGTGTTCTCGCCGCACAACGCGGGCTCCTCGGTGGAGGTTTGGCCCCGAGTCGTGGCCGCCTCCTTCGCCAACATCGAGCGGGTCGCCCGCGGCGAGCCGCCTCAGAACCTGGCCCATAAGTAAGACTGACAGGCTGCAAAATGCTAGGCTGAAGGCCTAGAAGCGAGGCCGAAATAGGCGTAAGCCGGCCCAGGCGGCCACGAGCCAGGCTGCCCTGCCTCGAGGAAATGGGCCGCCGATGGTTTTCGGCTGAACTTCTAAGCTGTAAGCGGAGGTTCGGCATGGCAACCACCCAGGAACAGAACGAGCGACTGACCCGCGTCGGGCCCGGCACGGCGATGGGCGATCTGCTGCGCCGCTACTGGCAGGTGGTGGGCACCGCGACCGAGCTCGAGCAGGAGCCGGTGCAGCGGGTGCGGCTGCTCGGCGAAGACCTCACGCTGTTCCGCACCGAGCGCGGCGAGTACGGCCTGGTGGACGAGGTGTGCCCACATCGCTGCATGTCACTGGAGTACGGCATTCCGCAGGAGGCCGGCCTGCGCTGCGCCTATCACGGTTGGCTGTGGGCGCCGGACGGCCACTGCCTGGAGCAGCCATTCGAGGAGACGGTCAACCCCGAAGCGCGGTTCAAGGACAAGGTCCGCATCAAGGCCTACCCGGCCCAGGAGCTAGGTGGGCTCATCTTCACCTACATGGGCCCGCGGCCCGCGCCGCTGCTGCCCCGCTGGGATGTGCTCGTCCGCGATGACTTGGACGCGGCCATCGAGATTCACCCGCTGCCCTGCAGCTGGCTGCAGTGCATGGACAATTCCATGGACCCGGTTCACTTCGAGCACCTGCACGCCGTGTTCGGTAACTATCAGCGCAAGAAGCTGGGCATGCCGCCGGCTATGTTCCCGGCCAAGCACATCAAGATCGGCTTCGATCGCTTCGAGTACGGCATCATGAAGCGCCGCCTCCTCGAGGGCGAGCCGGAGGATATCGACGATTGGCAGATCGGTCACCCGGTGCTGTTCCCGAACACCCTGGCGGTGGGCGAAGAGGACCGGCCGATGCTCCAGATCCGCATCCCGGTGGACGACACGACCACGCTCCACCTGCAGTACGTGACCACCCCGCGCGAGATGGGCGCGCCGCGCAAGCCGGTCCCGGTCGTGCGCCGGTCGCTGTTCGAGCCGGACGGCAAGATCTTGGCCGTCAACATCCCCAAGCAGGACGAGCTGGCGTGGGTTGCGCAGGGGCCAATCTCACAGCGCACGCGCGAGCACCTGGGGGCGAGCGACGTGGGCGTGATCCTGTATCACAAGATGCTGCATGAAGAGATGGACAAAGTGCAGGGTGGACAGGATCCCCTCGGCACTGTGCGCGATCCCGCGGTCAACGAGCCAATGATCCGCATCCGGCGCGAGCGAGTTGGCTACGAGGCCTTCAAGGGCGACTTCGAGGAGGAGTGGAACGACATCGAAGGCGCGCGTTCCCTCTTCGCCGCGGCCAAGGCCTAGGCGCCTGCCTCAGATTTAGCTGGCGTCCGGATCGGCCACGGCCGGGCTTGCCTGGGCGGCGCGATCTCGCGGAGTCTGCGGCACGACCTCCGGGCCTTCCTTGGCGATCACGCTCAAGTTCACCGCTGAGCCGATCAGCGCCATGTGGCTGAAGCCCTGTGGGAAGTTGCCGAGCAGCCTATCCGTGGACGAATCAGGATCGATCTCTTCGGCCAGCAGGCCCACGTCGTTGGTGTAGCCGATGAGGCACTCGAACAGCTCGCGGGCTTCGTCCAAGCGCCCGCCGAGCGCGAGCGCGTCGACCAGCCAGAAGCTGGACAGGACGAACGTTGCTTCGGGCCCGGAGGTGATGAGCCCCTCGTGCGCCTCGTAGCGTCGCAGCAAGCCGTTGCGCATCAGGCGGCCGCGGATCGCGTCCACCGTCGACTGAAAGCGCGGATCCGTCGCGGGCAAGAAGCCATAGCGTGGCATGGCCAGCACGCTGGAATCCAGGTGATCGTCGTCGAAGGATTGGGTGAAGGCCTGCAGCTCTCGGTTGAAGCCCCGCTCCAGAATGGCTGTCCTGATGTCCTCGCAGGCCTGCTGCCAGCGCGCCAAAGGCGCCTTCAAGCGGTGCTCCTGGGCCAGACGCAGCCCGCGATCCACCGCGACCCAGCACATGAGCTTCGAGTACACGAAATGGCGCAGGCCGCCGCGGACCTCCCAGATGCCGCTGTCCGGCTCCTGCCAATCGCCGATGGCCTGCTCTACCAGGCGTGACAGCAGCTGCCAGCTGCGGCGCGAAAGGCGGTTGGTCGGGGCGGGCACCGGCGTGTCGGGCGCCTCCTCGATGCGCCGGAACTGATGGGCCGCGTCCAGCACGTCGCCGTAGATGTCCAGCTGATGCTGGCGGTAGGCGCCGTTGCCGATGCGCACCGGCCGCGAGCCCTTGTAGCCGTCGACGCGGTCGAGTATCTCTTCGGACAGCTCGTGGCCGCCATCGATGGTGTACATGATTTGCGGGCGCGGCGTGGGATCGTTGCCGATGGTCTTGGCCAGCCAGCCGATGAAGTCGGTGCCCTCCTCGTGATAGCCGAGCGTGCTGAGCGCGTACAGCATGAGCGAGGCGTCCCGGAGCCAGGTAAAGCGGTAGTCCCAGTTGCGGATGCCGCCAATCAGCTCCGGCAGAGAGGTGGTGGGCGCGGCGACGACTGCGCCCGTTGGCTCGTAGGTCAACAGCTTGAGTGCCAGGGCCGAGCGCAGTACCGGCTCGCGATAGCGGCCGTCGTAGCGGCAGCGGGCGGCCCAGTCCTCCCAGTACTCGAGCGTGCGCTGCAGATCACGCTGGGAGACGTCGGGGTCAAGCGCCGCCTGCGCGCCGTGCTCGCTGCCCGCCAGGCTCAAGGCCAGCCAGGCCCGTTCACCGGCGCGGAGCTCGATCTGACCCCGCACCTCATTACCGTCGGCTGATCCGAGCTCGCACTTGCCGCAGTACAGCACCAAGTAGCGCCCACCATCCGTGGCCACAACGCCTTTGCCGCGGACTCCTGAGACCCGCGTCTGCGCGCGGCCGAAGTCGAAGGCCGGTTTGAAGCGGACCTCGACTGCGCAGCCCTGGCCCTCGGCCTCAACCAGGCGCAGGATTTGGCTGGTAGTGCCTACGTCGTGGCCCAGCCGCGACTGATGGCGGCGATGGACGGGCATGAAGTCGGTGATCCGCAAGCGTCCGCCGCCGAGCTGGAAGGTGGTCTCCAGGACGTTTGTAGGCCCGCGATAGCGGCGGCTCACCTGATGTGCTTGTTGAGCAGGCGCCACGCTGAAGAATCCACCTTTGCGGGCGTCGAGGATCCGCCACAAGGCGGGTGAGGCATCGAACCGGCCGGGGCAGTACCAGTCGATGGAGCCGCTCTTCGAAACCAGCGCGGCGGTGTGGCAGTCGCCGATGAGCGCGTAGTCGGCAATGGGGGCGTAACCGTTCGCGTCAGAGCCCACACTGGCACGTTAGCGCATCCGGTGCCAGCCGCGAATTGATCTACAATGGCTTTTGCGAATCAGTCGCAATAGAGATGATGTATCGACTGCTCCTGACGGCCTGCTCGGCGCTGTTACTGGCCACGGCCTGTGGCGGAACTGTTGCTGCGCCCAAACCGATAGGCCCGCAGCTCGGCTGGAGCGATGAGCTGCCCGCTAACGGCAAGCTGAACGTGGCCACCACTGTAGCGCCGATCTCGAGCATCGTGCGTAACGTGGGCGGCGACCGCATCAACCTGCACGGCATCATCCCGGATGGGACCGATTCGCACACGTTCCAGCCTGCGCCGGGGGACGCGAAGGTGCTGGCCAAAGCCGACATCGTGGTGCTCAACGGGCTGCATTTGGAGACACCGACGGAAAAGCTGGCCCGGGCGAACTTGAAGTCGGGCGCCGGCATCTATATGTTGGGTGACAGCGCCGTCAGCGCAAAGGAGTGGATATTCGACTTCTCGTTTCCAAGCGAGAATGGCGACCCCAACCCCCACCTGTGGATGAACCCGCAATATGCGCTCAAGTACGCGGAGCTTACCCGCGATTGGCTCTCGGAACGGGACCCGAAGAATAGGCACTACTTCGGCGAAAACGAGCAGCAGTACGCCAGCAAGCTCGGGCAGGTCGACAAAGCGATCGAGATCGCGGTCAACTCGATTCCGCCGCGGAACCGGAAGCTGCTGACGTATCACGATTCGTTCGCCTATTTCGGGCGGCGGTACAGCATCGAGCCGATCGGCGCCATCCAGCCTTCGGACTTCGCCCAGCCGTCGCCACAAGAGGTGGGGCAGCTTATCCAGCAGATCAAGGCCGAGAAGGTGCCGGCCATCTTTGGCTCCGAGGTGTTCCCCAGCAAGGTGCTGGAACAGATCGCGCGGGAGACCGGCGCGCAGTTCGTCGACAAGCTGCGGGACGACGAGCCACCAGGCCCGCCGAACAGTCCGACCCACACGTATCTTGGGCTGATGCTGGAGGACGTGAGCGTGATGGCGCAGGCGCTGGGTGGCAATGCGGACTCGCTCAAGGGCATCGATCCGGCCGACAGCTTCGTGCGCTCTACGTGATCGAGCACGCTCATGGCGGGCATCTGCACCGCCACAGTCACGGCCAGCCGCTGGCCGTGCTGCGCGATGTGACCTGCTCCTACGGCGGCCCCGTTGTCCTGTGGGACGTGTCGCTGAGGATCGAGGAGGGCGCCTTCGTGGGGCTGGTGGGGCCCTCGGGATCGGGCAAGACGAGCCTGCTGCGCACCCTGCTGGGCACCATGCCGCGGGTGCAGGGCCGGGTCAGCGTGATGGGCGCCGACGTGCGCCGCGGGCGGCCGCCGGGCGTGGGCTACGTGCCGCAAGTCGAAACGGTCGATTGGAGCTTCCCGGTGACGGTGGGCGAAGTGGTTCGGATGGGCATCAGCATGAGCAGCACCTGGCTGCCATGGCCCAGCGCGGGCGAGCGAAAGGCGGTGGACGGCCTGCTGGAGCGGCTGGGCATTGGCGGCCTGGCTGGCAGGCACATCCGGGACCTCTCTGGCGGGCAGCAGCAACGCGTCTTCCTGGCTCGCGCGCTGATCGGCAAGCCGCGGCTGCTGCTGCTGGACGAGCCGACCAGCGGCATCGACATCAAGACGCGCGACGACGTGCTGCACCTGCTGCTGGACTTGCACGAAGAGGGCCTGGGCATCGTGCTGACGACGCATGAGCTGAACGGCGTGGCCGCCCACCTGCCGGAGGTGGTGGCGCTGAACGGCACGGTGGTGGCGCAGGGCTCTCCGGAGGAAGTGTTCACGCAGGGGACCCTCAAGCTGGTCTACGGCGCCGATTTGACGGTGCTGCACGAGAACGGCATGGTTATCATCGCCGACGCTCCGCACCAATTCCGCGCGGCCTTGGCATCGACGCGAAATGGGAATGGGCACTCATGACCGTGCTGGTCGATCCCTTCCAGTTCGAGTTCTTCCGTAATGGGCTGATCGCGGCCACGCTGGTGGGCGGGCTGTGCGGCCTGCTCGGCGTGTTCATCGTGCTGCGGCGCATGAGCTACGTGGGCCATGGCCTGTCGCACGCGGCCTTTGGCGGCGCGGTGGTCAGCTACGTGGCCAGCTGGAACTTCTACATCGGCGCCGGCTTGTGGGGCTTCGTGTCGGCGCTGCTGATCAACTGGACGTCGCGCCGTCGTGGGATCGGCGCGGACGCCGCCATCGGTATCGTTACGACCTCCAGCTTCGCCTTCGGCGTGGCCCTGATCTCCCGGACGCGGCACTTCACCCGGAACTTCGAGGCGGCCCTGTTCGGCGACATCCTAGGAGTCACCCGAACGGACCTGGTGGTGATTGCGAGCGTGGCCGCGGTGGTGGGGGTCGGGCTGTTCGTAGGCTACAAGCAGCTGCTGTTCCTGGCGTTTGACCCGGAAGTGGCGCCCGTATACGGCGTGCCGGCGTTTTGGGTGGACAGCGCCTTCGCCCTGGCGCTGGCGGCCACCATCGTGGTGTCGATGAACGTGGTGGGCGTGACGCTTATCGCGGCGGCGATCGTGATCCCGCCGATTACGGCGCGGCTGGTGACCCACAGCTTCGCGCGGCTGGTGGGCCTGTCCGGTGTCATTGGGACGCTGTGCGGCGTGTTCGGCATGTACTTGAGCTACTACATCGACGTCTCATCCGGCGCGACCATCGTGCTGCTGGGCGCCGCGGTGTTCCTTGTGACGCTGGGTGCATCCGCGGCCCGCGGGGCCAGAACCGGGCGGCGTATGCCAGCCCATCGTGCAGCTGCTGGTGCGATGATTGGCGAAAAGCGGAATCCCCGTGCGCGTGGCCCGCGTGCGGACCTCCTGGCACAATGGTCGGAGAAAGGAGCCGAAGAATGAGCGCGATACGAGTGCTGGTTGGCACGCGCAAGGGCGCGTTCGTGCTGACGTCTGACGGAAAACGCGAGCGGTGGGACGTGGCCGGGCCGCATTTTGGCGGCTGGGAGATCTACCACGTGAAAGGATCGCCCGCGGATCCGAACCGGCTGTATGCCTCCCAGAGCAGCGGCTGGTTTGGCCAGGTGATCCAACGCTCGGACGACGGCGGCAAGACCTGGGAGCCGGTGGGTAACAAGTTCGAGTACCAAGGCGACACTGGCACGCACAAGTGGTACGACGGCACGGACCGGCCCTGGGAGTTCACGCGCGTCTGGCATCTCGAGCCGTCGCTGACGGATCCGGATGCCGTGTATGCCGGGGTCCAGGACGCCGCCCTGTTCCGCTCCACCGACGGCGGCCAGACGTGGCAGGAGCTGCCCGGGCTGCGCGGCCACGGGACGGGCTCTTCCTGGCAGCCGGGCGCTGGCGGGCTGTGCCTGCACACCATCATCCTCGACCCCACGCATGCCGAGCGGATGTTCATCGCCATCTCGTCCGCGGGCGCGTTCCGGACGGACGATGGCGGCAAGACCTGGCGGCCGATTACCCGCGGCTTGCGATCGGAGTTCATGCCCGATCCCACTGCCGAGATCGGCCACTGCGTCCACCGCATGGCGATGCACCCCTCACGGCCAGGGGTGCTGTTCATGCAGAAGCACTGGGATGTGATGCGCAGCGACGACGGCGGCGACAACTGGCACGAGGTCAGCGGCAACCTGCCCACGGACTTCGGCTTCACGATCGACGTGCACGCGCACGATCCCGAGACCATTTACGTGGTGCCGATCAAGAGCGACTCCGAACACTACCCGCCCGACGGCAAGCTGCGGGTGTACCGCAGCCGCAAGGGCGGGGACGAGTGGGAAGCGCTGACGAAGGGGCTGCCGCAGAGCGACTGCTACGTGAACGTGCTGCGCGACGCCATGGCCGTCGACTCGCTCGACCCGTGCGGTGTGTACTTCGGCACCACCGGCGGGCAGGTGTATGCCTCGGCCGATGCTGGGGACAGCTGGCAGCCGATCGTGCGAGACCTCCCTTCGGTGCTGTCGGTGGAGGTCCAGACGCTGCCGTGATCCGCGTCGTGCTTCCGGCGCACCTGCGGACGCTGGCGCACATCAACGGCGAGGTGCAGCTCCAGATTAACGGCCAGGTCACGCAGGGCACGGTGCTCGACGCGCTGGAGGCGTCATATCCGATGCTGCGGGGGACGATGCGGGACCAGCTCACGAGGAAGCGCCGAGCGTTCGTTCGGTTCTTCGCCTGCGAGCAGGACGTGTCGCACGATCCACCGGATACGCCACTGCCGGAGGCGATTGCGGCGGGCAAGGAGCCGTTTCTGATCGTTGGAGCCATCGCTGGCGGTTAGGCCCGCTCGGACGAAGGTGGTCATCGTCGGCGCGGGCTTTGGTGGGCTGAACGCGGCCAGGCAGCTCGGCGGCAAGCCGCTGGATGTGCTGCTGATCGACCAGCACAACTACCACCTGTTCCAGCCGCTGCTGTATCAGGTGGCCACTGCCGGTCTGGAGCCAGGCGAGATCGCCTACCCGGTGCGGCGCATCTTGCACCGCTATGCCAACGTCGAGTTCCGCCTGGGGCGAGTGAGCCGAGTAGATGCGGCCCGGCGCTGCCTCGAGATCGAGGGCCGCGAAATCGGCTACGACTACCTCATCTTGGCGGCGGGCAGCGACAGCAACTTCTTTGGCATCGAGCCGCTGGCGCAGCACAGCTACACGCTCAAGCACATCGACGGCGCGGTGCGGCTGCGGAACCACATCCTGAGCTGTTTCGAGCGCGCGGCGGTGGAGGAGGACGGCGCCAAGCGCGCTTCGCTGCTCACCTTCGTCATTGGTGGAGGGGGGCCTACGGGCGTGGAGTTTGCCGGCGCGCTGGCGGAGCTCGTCGACATGCTGCTGCGGCGTGACTACAGGACCCTCGCCGGCGGTGAGGTCCGCATCCACCTGGTGGAGGGCGGCCCCGATCTGCTGAGCATGCTTCACCCGCGCCTGCGCCGCTCGGCGTTACGGGAGCTGCAGCGCCGCGGGGTGCAGGTCATGTGCGACACGCAGATCCGCGGCTACGACGGCCAGACGGTGGAGCTGTCCACTGGCCAGATGATTCCGGCGGCGACGCTGATGTGGGCCGCGGGCGTGCGCGCGGCCGACCTGGCCGCCACGGCCGGTGTCGAGCAGGCTCGCGGGGGGCGGCTGCCCGTCCGGCCAACCCTGGAGCTGGCCGATCATCCCGAGATCTACGTGCTGGGCGACATGGCCTACTTGGAGGACAAGGGCAAGCCGCTGCCGCAGCTCGCTCCCGTGGCTATCCAACAGGGGCAGCTTGCCGCCGAGAACCTGCTGCGGCGTCTCGAGGGCCAGGTTCCGCGGGCTTTCCGCTATCGGGATAAAGGCACGCTGGCCACCATTGGCCGGCACGCCGCCGTGGGCGAGATTGGGCCCATCCGCGTTTCCGGCCCACTGGCCTGGTTCATGTGGCTGGGCGTGCACCTGATCCAGCTGATCGGTTTCCGCAACCGCGTTGCCGTGCTCCTGGATTGGGCCTGGAACTACTTCCGGTTCGACAGCGCCATCCGGCTGATCACCAACGAATAGGTGGCTCTCAACAGCTGATCCAGGTCCAGGGGCTGGCACGAAGTCCCTGGCGAAGCCCGGCACGCCAGGGCCGCAATCGACAGAGCTCGTTACGGTCTCTGACATCACTAGGTGCGCTGGCAAACGCCGCACGCTCGGCTATGATGCCCTGTGACCGGGCGTTAACCCGGATAGGAGGACGATCGCGATATGCGGAAGATAAGGACGCACTGGCATCACGCCCACGAGGGGATGGTCCCGCACGATGTTAGTACAGGCGCAGCCTCCATTGCAGCGGCCATAAGGGCAGAGTCCAATGCCGTCAAGCGCGTTTTCAAGTTGCTTGGGCCAGGCCTCATTACCGGAGCTTCTGACGACGACCCATCGGGCATAGGTACATACGCCGTCGCCGGCGCCTCGCTCGGCTTCGGGACGCTGTGGACTGCTCCCATCAGCTTTCCGCTGATGACGGCCGTCCAGTACATCTGCGCCAAGATCGGGCTGGTCAGCGGTATGGGGCTGGCGAGCGTCCTGCGGCGGAATTATTCGCGCGCGGTGCTCATTCCAGCAATCATAGGCCTGCTGGTGGCCAACACCATCAACGCCGGTGCTGACATCGGTGCGATTGCGGCCGGAATCAACCTGCTCGTCCCGATCCCGATCCTGTGGCTGATTGCGCCCGTTGCTGCCCTCATCATCGCGCTCGAGGTCCTCGGCTCTTATCGACTCATAGCGCGCGTCTTCAAATGGCTGACGATCGTCCTGCTGGGTTACATCATTGCTGGCGTGATTGCTCGGCCAGAGTGGGGTGACGTGCTGAAGAGCACGTTTGTGCCCGATTCCAGCTCAACACGACCTACCTGGCGGCGATAGTCGCCATTTTTGGCACGACCATCTCACCGTATCTCTTCTTCTGGCAAGCGAGTGAAGAAGTGGAAGAGGAAGAGGCCAGAGGATGGACCACGGTGGAGCAGCGGGAGGCCTCCGTCAGCGACACGGACCTCAAGAACGTTGCCTGGGACGTCAATATCGGGATGGCTTTTGCCAACATCGTCTTCTACTTCATCATCCTTACTGCCGCGACGACGCTGTTCAAGGCCGGGAAGACCGACATCCAATCAGCGGCCGACGCTGCTCAGGCTCTTGCGCCACTTGCAGGCAACGCGGCGACCATCCTGTTTGCGATCGGCATCATTGGGGCCGGCTTCCTAGCCGTGCCCGTGCTCACGGCCTCTGGCGCCTACGCGGTGTGTGAGGCGGCGGGTTGGAGCTATGGGCTCAGCGAAAAGCTCAGCAAAGCCAAGCACTTCTACATCGTGATCTTCGCCGCCACAGTTGTTGGCGTGCTCTTCAACTTCGCTGGCATCAACCCCACCACCGCGCTCTTCTGGACGGCCATCATCAATGGCCTGCTGGCGCCCCCACTGCTGGTCGTGATTATGCTCATCTCGAACAACAAGGCTGTGATGGGCACCCGGACCAATAGCTGGCTGTTGAACGTCCTTGGCTGGGCGGCAACGGCAATTATGTTCACCGCCGCGAGTGCGCTGATCGTGAGTTGGCGCGCCGGCAGCTGACCAGCCTGTGGGACAATCCTGCGGACGATGAGCAAATTCCGGGTGGTCTACTGCGGCAGCAACAAGGTGCCGGTCGAGCTGATTACGCCGATCCTGGACGAGATCGAGGCCGAGCTGGTGCTGGCGAGCCCGAAGACGGATGCCGAGGTGGCGCAGGCGGGAGCCGAGGCGGACGGCATGATCCTGCACGGGTCGGTGCCGTTCACACGGGAGACGTTCTTCGCGCTCGAGCGCTGCAAGGTCGTGTGTCGCACCGGGGTGGGCGTGGACCGCATGGACCTGATGGCGGCGCGCGAGCGTGGCATCGTGGTCAGCAACGCGGCCGGGTGCAACTCGATCGAGGTTGCCGAGCAGACGATCGGGCTGCTGATCATGCTGGCTCGCAAGCTGGTACGGATGAATCAGTACGCGCACGAGGGGCGCTGGCGGCGGCATACTGCCGAGCTGCACGAGTATCGCGGCCGCGTGCGCCGCATCACCGGCCAGACGCTGGGGATTATTGGGCTGGGGCACGTTGGGCGCCAGGTCGCGCCGCGGGCCAAAGGCCTGGGACTACGGGTGCAGGCGTACGACCCGTACGTCGCGCCTGAGGTTGCGCAAAAGCTGGGGGTCGAGCTGGTGAATCTCGAGCACTTGCTGAGCAGCTCGGACTTCGTGAGTCTTCATGCCCCGAGGACCAAGGAGACGTTCCACATCATCAACCGCGACAGCCTCAAGCTGATGAAGCCGTCCGCGTGCCTGATCAACTGCGCGCGGGGTCCGCTGGTCGATACGGAGGCGCTGATGGAAGCGTTGCATGAGGACCGCCTGGCTGGCGCAGCCCTGGACGTTACAGACCCGGAGCCGATGCCCGGCGATCATCCGCTGCTTCAGTTCGACAACGTGATCGTCACCTGCCACACCGGCGCCAACTCGGACGAGTCCTACGTCGACTGCCAAACGCATGCGGCGCGCGAGGTGGTGCGTGTCCTCAAGGGGGAGCCACCGCTCACCGAGGTCACCGATCCGTGGCTGCTGGCCGAAGCGGCGGAAGAGGGCTTCGGCGGAGTCTAGCAGTGTGGCGCGGCGTGGATTACTCTTGGCGCGCGCCAGCGAGATAGCGCTGGCGAAAGAAGAGTGCGCCGACACCCTGCCGGCCGTCTTCCGCCGTCTGGTGCTCCACCGTCTGCACCAGCGTGTTCGCGGCTGCTGAGCGGCGCCCCTGGTACCAATGGCGCTTCGCTGGCGGGGCAGCGCAGTGGCTGCAATCGGGGATGGCCGGGCTGAACACGACGTCCATGCGCGTGCCAGCCGCCGCTGCCATGCAGCCGGGAACGAAGTAGTAGGTGTGTGCCGTGGGAGCGGGCAGCTGCTGATCGCATTGCAGGCCGCCACTGTCCCGTGAGATATCCTCTACGGAGCCACCCAGCAACATGGATTTTCCGGTGAGGTTCACGAGGGCGGCGATCATGAACAAAAGCTCATGACATAACCGCCCAGTGGGGAAAGAGTACGGTCAAGGGGAACCCAATTGGTTTTTGAACAGCGCGCAATCCTGCCTCTCGTCATGGGCACTCTGGCGGCGGGGTCGCTGGCTTTGGTGGCGGTAACGCACCTGCAGGCCAATGACCGCGCGGCAAAAGCCACGCCCACGCCTACGACAGTTCCAACCGTGACCGCCACCCGCGTCACCACGGTGACTATTGTGGTGACGGTAACGCCGTCGTCGTAAGGGCCAGCTCGGCCGCTTCCTCGCTGGTCGCTGGCAGCTGGTGCTTCGGGCAGAGCCAACCGTCAGCCGCGCGCTGCCAGCCCGCGGCCGAAGCTCGCTTGGAAGAGTCCACGTCGGTGGTCACCACCAGAAGCGTGTTGCATTCGATGCAGCCAATGAACACAGTTGGCATGCGTCTGACTGAGAGCGGCGGCTAGTAGCGGCGGCCGCCCCGGCTCCCGTAGCCCGGGCTGGAGCTCTGCTGCTTGGTGTGGCAGTCCGAGCAATACACCGGCCGGTCGCCTCGGGGCACGAAGGGCACTTGCGCTGGCTTGCCGCACTCGCTGCAGATGATGTCGGTCATGACCCGATCTCGCCCGCGGGAGCCCATTCCGCCGCCTTCGCGCCGCGCGCGCCGGCAATCCGGGCAGCGGCCTGGGGCGTTCGTGTAGCCCTTGTCAGCAAAGAATTGCTGTTCCGATTCGGTGAAGGTGAAATTGGTGCCACAGTCCTGGCACGTAAGGGTTTGGTCCGGCACGTTGGTGACGCTCCTAATGCTTTGTAAATCAGCTCCGGAGGCGTCCGCCATGGCCTGGCCGGCAAACCTGAGGAATTGTGTGGACGGAGTCTAACACGCAGCCGGGCGATGGATCCGGGCCAGCCCAAAGGCTGACAGCAGCCGCAGATAGGCCCAGCCGACGTCGAATTCGAACCAGCGAGCTTTGAACCTGGCTGAGGCGGGATCGGCGTGATGGTTGTTGTGGAGCTCTTCGCCACCGAGCCAGATGGCCAGCGGCACGATGTTGCGGCTGGTGCCCTTGATGTCGAAGTTGCGGTAGCCCGCGGCGTGGCCCACGCCGTTGACGATGCCCGCGGCCCAGAGCGGCACCCACAGCAGCTGACCCAACCAAACCAGGCTCCCGCTGACGTGGCCAAACAGGTAGACGTCGAGAGCCAGCATGGCCCCCAGGCCGAGCCACGGCAGGCGGTGCACCAGGAGACGCTCGAACCAGTCGGTGGGGGCGCCGGTGCCGTACTTCTCGACTACGCCGGGCTCGCGCACAGCGCTCCGGTAGTAGAAGTAGCCCTTTAGGATGACGTTGGGCAGCCCCAAGCGCAGAGGCGAATGCGGATCGCCCTGGCGATCGGCGAAGGCGTGGTGCTTACGGTGGCAGGCGACCCACTCGCGGGTCTTGATCGCGGTGGAAAGCCACAGCCACGCTCGCATGCCCAGCGCGGCGGCCGGGTGCAGCGCGACGCTGCCGTGCGTTTGGCAGCGGTGAAGATACAGCGAAATGCAGGCGTTGGTGAGGTGGCCAGCCACAATCAGGAAGAGGAGCGGTTTCCACCACTCGCTGCCCCACATACCGAACGTGGGGAAGTGGCTCGCGTCCGGCAAGCTAGCGCGTGCTCTTCAGCACTTGCAGCTTGAGCCAGGTGGTCTTCTCGATGGCTCGATCGGTACACGTGTAGACTCGCTGCGCGTTGCTGTCGGTGGAAAGGCGATAGACGTCATGCGTAACCGGCTTGCCGCTGACACTGTCGACCCAGTCGCCATGCGGCAGGCGTTTGTGCAGCCGCTCCTGAGGCTCGGGGGAGGCGTGTTCGGTCTCCCCATCGAAATGACCGTTGACTAAGCGGATGGCTTTCATTGTGGGCTGCAACTCCTGCGCGTACGTCCGGCAGAGTGAAGCCAAAGCGGCCACGGCAACGTGGCGGTCCGCCCCTCCAGCACAGTGTCGAATCTATCGAAGGCTAACACGGCACATCAAGCTGCCGGTGCCTAAGAGCTATCCTTCGCCCACTATGGGCGGGAAACGCGAAACAGCTCCAGCGGGCGATCCTCTTGCGCTGCTGCGCTACGAGCATCGAACGCTGGATAGCCTATTCAGTCAATTCAAGCTCCGCAAGGAGCACCAGGTGGCGCGGCGCGTGTGCAGCCACCTGGCGATGCATTCCAAGGTCGAAGAAGAGTTCTACCGTGAGGCGGAAACCATCCCCGAGCTTCACGGCAGGATCGACACCAGCCTGCGGGAACACCGCAGCCTGGAGGAGCTGACCCGGGCGATCCGCGGTTTGGATGATGGCGACGCGCTGAACGAGCAGATGCTGGCGCTGCAACAAGCCGTCGAGCAGCATGTTCGAGAAGAGGAGAGATCGGTCTTCCCGGCCGTCCTGAAGGCCGTGTCCAAGCACCGCATGCGGGAGCTTGGAGCTAATCTGAGAGCGACCAAAGAGAAGCTAACACCAACAGGAGAGCGCCATAAGTAAAGTCACACTCGTAAATGACCGAATCCGTTCCCGAGAGGTATCGGTCATCGATCAAACAGGAGCCTCACTCGGGGTCCTGCCCCTAAGGGAGGCTCTCGACCTCGCAGCTGCCCGCGAACTGGACCTCGTCGAAGTCAATCCGACGGCAACCCCACCGGTCTGCAAACTGCTCGACTATGGGCGGTTCCAATTCGAGCAAAGCAAGCGGCAGCGTGAATCCAACAAAGCGCAGAAGGCCTTCACCCTCAAGGAGATCCGCTTCCGGCCGAACGTGGGCGACCACGACGTGGCGACGAAGGTGAAGAGCATCCGAGAGTTCCTCGAAGCGGGCGACAAGGTGAAGGTGGTGGTCCGCATGCGTGGCCGGGAGCTGGCCCATCCTGAGCGAGCCGGCCTGCTGCTCGATGCGATTGCCGAGCAGCTGAAGCCTCACACCGTGGAACGCCCCGCCCAGGCCGACGCGCGCACCAGGACCATGATCATCTCGCCGGCGAAATCGGCCAAGCAGGCTGCGTCCGTCACGTGAAGCGCCTGAATTCGAAGGCGATCGCCGCGGGCTACAAGTCCGATCACGCCTTCAAATTTGGCATCACGGTGGCCCTTGCGCTGCTGACCCTGCTGGTGCTCCTGCACCTCTGAGGCCGGGGCTCTTAGCGCCTTCTGCGGCGATCCTGGTCGGGTCGTTGCGGCCGTGGCGCGTCCCTGGTGAGCTCCTCCATGCGGCGATCGAAGGCCTCCCCCGCACTGCGCCGCTGAGCGTCGGCCGATCGTTCGCTGTCAAAATCGCGCGGAGGACTGGGCTTGTTTTCGGGGTCCTTGGTTTCAGGCATGCGGTAGAGCGTGGCAAGTCGCGTGCCAGGTGTCATGAGCATTCGTTCATGGCGTTGCGTATAGTGGAACCACTTTGGGGCTCACGGCTGAGGCGCGGCGGCAGCGCTGGGACGTCGATCTGACGGCGACGGGCCCGGGCACGCCGGGGGGCACATTCTTGCGGCAGTTCTGGCATGCCATCGGGCGGGGCGAGGACTTGCCTGCTGGACGCGCGGTGCCCATCCGCATCATGGGCGAGGACTACACCCTCTACCGCGGCATGAGCGGCAAGGCGCAGATCATGGCCTATCGCTGTCCGCACCGCGGGGCTCAGCTGCACCTGGGCGGGGTGGAAGACGACGAGCTGCGCTGCGTGTACCACGGCTGGAAGTACAACTGCACGGGCCAGTGCGTCGAGACGCCGGCGGAGGAGCCGGGCTTCGAGAAAAAGGTCAAGGTCCCAGTCTTTCCCACGGAGGAAGCATTTGGCCTGATCTACGGCTATTTCGGGGATGGCCAGCCACCGGCGTTCCCGCCGTATCCCGAATCACGCGGCGAGGGCGACGTCGAAGCCTGGCCGGTCGAACACGTCCCGTGCAACTACCTGCAGTGCTTCGAGAACAGCATGGATGAGGTGCACGTGGCGTTCACACACCAGCCGGGCGGCTCACATGCGGCGCTGGCGCGGGACCTGCCGATCATCACCGCCGAGGAGACGGACTGGGGCATGCTGCGCTTCGGCACGCGCTCCGACGGCACAGTGCGCCACACGCTGCACTACGCGCCGAATATCGTGCGGGTGATCGTGCCTCCCCTCGCCGGCATGGACGGCATTGGTGGCTGGCCGGAGATCACCTTCCACTTCACGCCGGTTGACGACGAGAATCACCTGTGGGTGATTTCGGCCAAGGTTCTGGTGAACGGCGATGAGGCTGAGCGCTACCGCCAGAAACGAGCGGAGTTCTACGAGCGGCGAGCGGCCGCGCCGAGCGTCCGCAGCGTGGTGGACGAGATCTGGGCTGGCAGGCTGGCTTACGCCGACATCCGCCACCCCGAGCTGGCGATCGTGCAGGACATTGCAGTGCAGGCCGGCCAGGGGAAGATCGCCAATCGGAAGACGGAGCACCTGGGGCGATCCGATCGCGGCATCACGCTGTGGCGGCGCATCCTGGCGCGGGAGCTGCGCTTAATAGCGGAAGGGCGTCAGCCCAAGAAGTGGCAGCGGCCCTCGGCGGACGTGATCCCGGTCATCGGCGCCAACATCAGTCGGACGGTGGGGGCAGCCTAGGCTGCCGGCTTGTCAGCTGATGGCGATGACGCGGTACTGCGTCTGGCCACGCGGCGTGGTGACGGTGGCTTCGTCACCTGGTTTGCAGCCTAGGAGGACGCGGCCAAGGGGGCTTTCGTTGGAGATGCGACGGGCAGCGACGTTGGACTCCATCGAGCCGACGATGGTGTAGCGCTCCTCGGAGTCGTCCTCGCAAGCGAGTGTGACGGTTGAGCCCAGGGCCACCGTGTCGGTCGTGGTGGGGTTCTCGATGAGCTGGGCATGCTCGAGCTTGACCTTCAGCTCGCGGATGCGGCCCTCCATGAGCCCCTGGCGATCCTTGGCGTCGTGATAGGCGCCGTTCTCCTTGAGGTCGCCATCCTCACGCGCGGCCAGAATGGCCGACGCGATGGCGGGCCGGTGGACGCTCAGCAGGTCCTCGAGCTCGGCTTCGAGGCCAGCCTTGCCTGCGAGAGTCAGGTAGACGGGCCGTTTAGTTTCGGACTGGAGCTGGATGGTTCGCCGTCGGGTGGGGGTTCTCACACTCAAAGGGTAACGCGGGCCGGCCGGTATGCGGCATACCGGAGGACGCTTGGGCTATGGCCGCGGGGAATTAGCGAACCGGGCACGCAGTGAGTTTTGGATCGAACGTTGTCTAAGTGTGGTGGGACCCACAGGGGTTTGGCGACATAGCCACCGTGAGGCATCGCCGGGATTTGAGCGGGTAGGCTACCATCGGCGTCTCGGCGACCGCTCCGGCAGTTCCCACCAATCCCTTTCCTCCCCGTCTTGTCGCCACCACTCCAGCGTGCGCACCGCGAAAGTTGCCTGCTGGCCGGAAACCGCGCAGAACTTCCACAGCTCCCTCGCGGCCAGTGTGTAGTGGTGAACGATCCCATCGAGCTCGAACGCATCGATGCGCCCGGCATCATACTCTGCGAAGCCTTGCCGGATATGTTCGAGGAGGTCAGCCAGTCGAGCCTCGTGATAGGTCGCGAGCGTGATGCGGTCAGCGCGCCGCTTGGCCTTACTGGTGATCTCTGGCTGCGTTCCCCAGGGACCGTTCATCGCCAATCCCCTAAGATGGGCGGCAGATCGGCTCTGTGCGGGTCCCGCGGAGCTTTGGACTCGCCATCATCTCCATCCCAACGACGGCCATACTGGTCCGGAATCACACCCCAGCCCCAGAACGGGAGAGGCTTGTAGGGCACGATGCCCAGAATCGTCAGCGGATCGATGCGCTCCGTGCCCACGGTGCAGAGGTGCTGCCAATCATCTCCAAGGTCGAAGATGTAAGCGAATTGCTCACCCGGATTGAGCCGACTCAGGCGGACTCGTCGGATATCTAGCAGATGCTCGGGATCCCAATCGTCGTCTGATGGCAAGCCTACGCGAGAGCCGTTCGCGAGCGTGAACTCGTGAAGGTGAGCACGGTCCCAGCGGGCGAATGCGTCATCAATGGCGGTGGCTAGTTCCTCAAACGTGTGCGAGCGGGCAGCCGCGAAGAGCCGGCCCGGCCTAGGCCAATAGTCTTCGCCGCGTCCACATATGAGCTCTACGCGCACCGATAGCCAGGTCCTTCCCATAAGCGCTATTGTCGATGCTTTGCCGTCTGGTTCGACAGAGACCGCGGCTGGGAAATTTCAGCCCTGCCCCTTGCTCGCTGGTGGGATCTTGGCGGCGGGCAGTCCATCGCCCGATCGGGTTGTGAGCGCACACAAGGCGCCAGCCACGAGAACCCAACATGAATAACCGATAGGTTATAATTAGCCGTGTCGTGGACGGTCACATATTACGAGACGGCCGCTGGTGTGAAGCCGGTCTTGGCGTATATCGACGCGCTCTCGGGCAAGGAGGCAGCCAGTGTCGTCCGCGCCATTCAGCGACTGGAACAATAGGGTGTCTCCTTGGGCATGCCGCATGTTCAGCCGCTTCAAGGCAAGCTCTGGGAACTGCGTAGCCACGGTCCGAGTCAGCAGCACCGGGTGATTTACGTGGCTATCTCCGGCCAACGTCTGTTGCTGCTCCATGCATTTACAAAGAAGACGGCCCAAACGCCAAGGCGGGAGATAGCGCTGGCCGAGGAACGGTTGGCAGATTGGGAACAACGACGACAAAAGACGAGGTGAACGATGACTGAGACAGAGAAGTATGTGCGAGAGCGCTCCCGGCGAGACCAGGAGTTCAAGGCCGCTATTGAGGAGACGGAGACTGCTCATGCGTGGAGCCTGGCCCTCATCCGAGCTCGGATCGATGCCGGCCTTACTCAGGCCCAATTAGCCGAACGGCTCGGGACACGTCAGCCCGCAATCGCGCGGTTAGAAGCCGCCCGGACCACGCCATCCATCAACATTCTCATGCGGTACGCAAAGGTTCTCGGGGTTCGCTTCGAGGTGGGCGGCGATCAGGTGGAGGTCGTGCGGCCAGCCGCTTAGCCGCCGGTGCTGATCGCACGGCTATTCGGCCAACGGGTTTGACTCGCGAAGGGTGCCCCCGCTGGCTTTGAGTTCTGTCCACAATGATTAGGTGAAGAACCATCCGGGCGTCGTCGATATCATTATGATCAAGCAAGCGGGGATCTACCGATCACGTACGCCGACATTTTGGCGCACCACGACCCCTTGACGTAATGACTCAGCTGAGGTAGAAGTACCGCCCAGGAGACGTCGTCCCCCATGGGCAGAAGATCCTCAGCGGGCCGGGGTGCACAGCACCCCTGGAAGGCCGAAGCGGTCGCGCTCGCGGATCTTATCCGGCATGGGGTTCACGAGCGCAACCTCAACCCGCTGCTGTCCCTCCTCGCCGCACACGTCGTAGACGTGCTTGGCGCCGATTTTTCGACGGTAACACTCGTTGACGAGCACGACGTGGCGCTCGTTAGAGGTTCTCATGGCGTCATCAGCGACGCGTGGACGAAACACACGCAAAGCCGGCGTACCGGCACCACCGCGCGGACACTCGCGGCGGGGCACACAATCGCGTTCGACGACATCTCTGACAGGAGTCAATATCCCGGTTCCAGGTTTACCCGCAATGGAGCGGAGGGGCCCGCACCATACTTGCGACTCCAATACCGATTCGTGATGGTCTGAGGGGGGTGCTGCATGCGGGCTGGCGCATCGTAACCCCTATCAGCACGCAGGAAACAAATATGGCCGAAACGCTGGCGGCGCTTGGTGGGATCATCGTCGACAACGCAAGGAGCCACCAAGAAGCGAGCAAACTGGCTGCATGGCTGAAAGCGATCGTCGACCAAATGCCGAGCGGCGTGGCCGTGGCCGATGCTCAGGGCAGCACCGTG